>JAQUOK010000001.1 GCA_028717165.1 Victivallaceae bacterium
CATTGTAAAGTAAATTTTGTGTAGATCGTTCATTTTGCCTCCGAGTTGATAGCCTCGAGGTTAAGATGAACTTTCTACCATATTTTCACAAGTCGGCAAATAAAAAACTTTTGAAATTAGCTCCATGAAGATTATTTCGCCTGATATTTTAGATGCTGTCCATCGCATGAAGTTACAGCTTGGAACCAATATCGAAGTTGCGAAAAGACTTGGAGTATCCTCAAAACACGTTGGTAAAATTCTCGCGGAAGATGTTAAGTATTTTGAAGATAAAACCTGGACGCGAATCAAACCATTGCTTTCACCTTATATCAAATTAAGCCGCAGTTCAGATTTAAACCTCTCGGAAGAGGAAAAAGAGATCATTAAATATTTGCGCCGTCCGGAGAATCGCCGCCAGGTCCTGCAATTACTGCTAAAAATAGAAGAATACAAAGACCAGTATTATGGTAATTCCCTAAATGAACGTCACGAAGTCAATGAGGCTGGTTCAGAGTTCCAGATTGTCGCCGAAGAGTGCTCTCCCATAACAAAACGCACCGTTAAGTCGATAAACAAGATTCCAAATAAAGCGCTTGAAGCCTGAAATTATTACATCCCCATTTCGCCTTCATTGATTTTCTTTAACATGTCTTCGCTCACCTCAATCAGTTCGCCGTCGCGGGCAAATGCCCTTGACATGCGGTCAAAAATATTGTTTCCGGCCTGACGTTTCAGGCCTTCGAGGTCGCCGATAATGACTATTTCCCGGCGGCATCTGGTATGCGCCACATTGATGCGGTTGGGATTGTCCACAAAACCGATACCTTCATTTTTATTGCTGCGGACATAACAGATTATTACAATGTCGCTTTCGGCGCCCTGAAAACTGTCGACCGTGGCAATCCTGGAATTGACGAAGGCATACCAGCGCCGGTCGGAAATTTTCTGCTGCGGACACAAAGTCCTGACCTTTTCAAGCGAAATATTATCGCGGATCAGTTTTACCTGCCGCCGATAGGGAGCGATTATCGAAATTTCCTCCAGCGGATATTTTTCAACCGCCCGGTAAAAGGCATAAAGACAAAGTTCGGCCTCGACCGGATTGGCGATCCCCGGCTTCTGGCGTTCAAGTTCCAGATGTTCCCGGCGCTTTGCTTCCGGCAGGGAGGAAGTCGACAGGAAACGCAGGGTTGAAGCCGGATATTTGTCTTTCCGCTCATGGTACGAAAGTTTGAAGTATTCAGCGGATGAACTCGGGAGCACCCCGGCGTCGTAAAACAAAGTCGAAGCAAAGCGCAGCAGCCGGGGATTCTGGCAGCGGTAGGAACGCTGCAGCATGATAACCGGGACTTTCCTGACTTTCGTCAGCCATTCAAGCGCGCTGTATTTTATCAAGGCTTCCCGCTGCCGGGACAAGGGCCCGAATTTTTCCGCCGCTTCGGCGATTACCGCGTGCGGCAGCGGAAAAGGCGGCAGTTGAAGATGATCGCCGAAAAGCACCGCCCGCTTGCCGAAACGCGCGCAAAGCAGGAATTCCTCCATATTGGACATTCCCGCCTCATCAAAAATAACCACGTCATAACATCCGTTCTGCTTCATGTCGTCGCTGACGATATTGTCCCGGAGCAGTCCCACCTGCGTTCCCGCGTAAATTCCGCCGGTATTCAACTGCTGCCGCTTCAGGACAAAACGTTTAACGTTTTGCCCCTCGCCGATCCAGCATTGCGCCGCTACATCGGGAGCGATGCTCCGGTTGGTTTTGCCGAACCGCATAACCGGCAGGTCAATAATTCGCCGGCAGATGTTGTCAACCGCGGTATTTGAAGGAGCGGTTATCAGTATCCTCAATTTCCGGGCGCACAAGGTCCGGACAAGCTGTTCCAGACAAAAAGTTTTTCCCGTCCCCGGCGGCCCCTGGATCAGGACAAGCGGATTGGCCGGATCGACGGCGCTGCGCCAGGCGCTGCGCTGGGAAGCGTCCATGGCAGCCGGAGGAGAACCATTTTTGCCGGGCCTGAAAGAAAAACCCTGGAAACCGAGAATATACTTCAGAACGCTTTCTGAACGGTCATTATCGTCCCCGGCGCAGAAAGAATGATAAAGCTGCCCGAATGTGTTCGTCAGGAATTCCCGCGGACTTCGCTGCAGCCGGATAAACATCCTTGTCAGCAGTTTCCGGATATCCCGCGGATAATCGCAACGCAGCCGGCCCAATATCCTGTCCCCGTCAAAAATATCAACTTTGAAGGTTCCCAGAAGATCTTTTTCCCCGCGCAGAAAAACATTTAGAATATCATTCTGCCTTATCGGCATTTCCACATTTATATTTATTCGCAAAGGGATATCGAATTTCCCGGCCGGCCCGATTATTTCAGCATCCTTCAAAGGCAGTACAAAATGAACTTCATCCTCGGTTGCGAGCCGGTAAGCCTGGTTGATGAATTCCATATCCGCCTGTATCTGCCACGGCGTCCGGGCGGGAATCTCGGCGGCGGCAACTGCCGCTTCAAGGCGTCCGAGGTCATTCCCGGCATCCCATGAATAATCCCCGTCGAGCGGCAGGCTCAACTGCCGGCTCAATTCGTCCGCGGCCATATCCGCTGTCGCTTTTCTTATCAGGTTCTTTACGAAAGCGGCGGATGAACGTTTCATCAGATTGACCAGCCCCGGAGGATACAGGTCCGCGATTTCGGTAAGAACCGAGAGGAAATCTTTTTTGGTGAGAGCGAGGATATTTTTTCCGGGATCATGCCTGCGTACATACGCGACGGCTTCCATAACGACTTCAAGTTTTTCGCCCATGCTGTAATCGTCATCGCTGAACAGCACAAGGTCATCCTCGTAAATCCTGGCATCCCCGTCGGCAAAAGTCAGGAGGAAACGCTTTTCCCATTCCCCGGTTTCAACCAGCAGGGCGGGACACATGTCGCTGTTCAGCCAGCTGTAATAGGCGATTTTTTTACCTTCATATTCCGGGAGATCGAATTTTATGCCCATCAGTTCAATCGAATTTCCCACCGCGAACGGCTGCGGGGAATAGAGGCTTTCCCACAATTCG
Organism: Victivallaceae bacterium; assembly: GCA_028717165.1. Classification (GTDB taxonomy): domain Bacteria; phylum Verrucomicrobiota; class Lentisphaeria; order Victivallales; family Victivallaceae; genus JAHOYW01. The sequence goes on from JAQUOK010000001.1 coordinate 3,041, forward strand.
TAAAAATCTTTGGTTAAAACGTAATCCGGATTATTTTGCCATAAACGCCGGCCTTCTTTATAAAAGAAGTTTATTTTATCTATTTCATTGTTCACATTAAAAACTCATTTTTTCCCCGGAGATTTATTCTGCCTGCGAATCCTCTCCTCCAGCCGGTAATTCAGCAAAGCGTTTTCCGCTTCCGTTTTCTGTTTCCGCAAAATCTCCATCTTGCTCTGCAAGTCCGCAGCGGTTTTCTTCAGTTCCGTTATTTCCTTATTATAGTTTTCGTTTGATATCCTGGTCTTCTGGTTCTGCGTATTCAGTTCGACGATCCGGTCCAGCAGTTCCCGGCGGTCCTTGTCGAAACCTTCCTTCATTAATTTAATTTCTTCCCGCTGCTGTTCAAGCATGGATTTGCCGTATTTGGCAAGCATGGTTTCAAAGGCAAGCTGCTGGTTGGAGAGTTCCGATTTCAATTTATCGATGTTGTCACGGGAATTCTTATTGTCGCCCTCAATTATCGTGGACAGTTTTTTCAGGTCCAGCCTTTGCTCCTTATCGACGATCATGCGTTTCTGCAGTTCTTCAATGAATAAAGTCTTGTTCTGAGCAATGCTTTTCTCAAGGTTTTGTTCCGTATTTTTCAGGTTTTCTTTCTGGCTGAGCAACTGATAATAAATTCTGCTGGAACTGAGCACTACGGTAATAACGATCGTAAACCCCAGCGCGATAACCAGTAAAAGCCGCCGGGAATTTTGTCTGGTAAGTTTATTCGCATCAAGATGGGTGCTGTGCGCGTTGGTTGCGACATCATGGAATTTCATGTGAAGCACGCGCTCGAGCTTTTCCTGCTGGCGCTTCAATACCGGCAGCATCGCCGCAAGCTGCGCCTCATGCAGTTCGGTCGCGGTTTCACGCAGCTTTTCAATAATCATCTGCTCAATTTTCTCGATCTGCTGCTTGATGACAAACACTATTTCTTCAATGGAAAGATCGGCTTCCGGCGGAAATTGTTCTCCTGTCTTTACCGGCATATCATCGGAAAAATCAGCATTTACCGGATGTCTTTCTGCCAGTTCCCGCATGATTTCCGAAACGGTTTTGCCATCGGCGCGGAGGGCGGCTATTTCCTTAAGCACTTCCAGGGAGCTGTCGAAATAAATCTTGCGGTGTCCCCTGATTTCAAAGTCAATATACCGTTCATAACGTTCCAGCCAGTCTTTCAGCGTGGTACGCGGCACATCGAGTTCTTTCACAAAATCAGCGATGATATAAGTTTCCCGGTTGTCCATAACTAAACTCCTTATATACCAACAATTTGTACAATTTTATCCAAATCCGCTTCTATTTGTTTCTTCAGTTCGCCGGGAGATAAAAAACAACGTTCTTCGCGAATATATTCCAGGAGCTCGACTTCCACGTTCCCGCCGTAAATATCTTCCGAAAAATCTATGCAATGAACCTCAAGCCGGACTTTTTTTTCGCCGGGGCGGTCATAGGTCGGGGAAATTCCGATATTAACGGCAGCAATATATTGTCTCCCGTTTATAAAAGCGCGTGCGGCATACACTCCGCACGGAGGCAATACCCCGTATTGTATGTTTAAATTGGCGGTCGGATGCTGCAGGTCTCTGGTTGCGTCCTGATGCCCCCGTTCGACAATACCGGCAAGGCTGTAATTGCGTCCCAGCATTTCAGCGGCTTCGGACAGTTTCCCGCCGGCAATCGCCCTTCTGACACCCGTACTGCTCACCACTTCGCCGTTCATGACGAATTCCCGAACTGCGGCAAAATCGAACCCCTCTTTAACGGACATTTTTTCCAGCAGGTCAATTCCGCCGGCACCTTTAGCGCCGAAGCGCCATTTTTCTCCGAGACAAAGCCCGCAGATCTCTATTTCCGGCGAATGCAGGCATTTTCCCATGAACTTTTCCGGACTCTGTTCCGCAAAACTCTGCGAAAAAGGCAAAGTAACCACGGCCTGCGCGCCATAATCATGAAGCAGGCTTATCCGCTTCCAGGGAGAAATCAGAAGCGGCGGCGGATTTTGCGGATTCAGGACCGCGCGCGGATGCGGATAGAAAGTCATCGCCACGGGGACGGAGTTATTTCTTTCCGCCATTTCCGCAAGCTGCTTCAACAAGAGCTGGTGCCCGCGGTGAACTCCGTCAAAAACCCCGATCGCAATGCTGACGCGCGTAATACCGTTTTCAACCAGTTCCCCTAATGAACTTACATTTAACTTTATGTTTCCGGTCATTCTTATATTTTGCCGCCATGTTTTCGTAAAAATCGCTTAAATCTTTGCAATATATAGTATTTAAAGGTATATTTATGTTAAAGAATTACAACCGTTATTTTACCGTCATTTTGTTTTTTTAGCGAAAACTTTAAGGTTTCCGGGAAAATTAACGGGTTTTGACGGCCCAAAGACATAAATTTTAACGCAAGAGATATTATAAAGTGAAAAAAATATTATATCCGGGAAGTTTTGATCCGCTGACCAACGGCCATCTGGATTTAATCAAACGGGCAAGCAAACTCTTTGACGAAGTTATCGTCGGCGTCGCTATAAACCGGGACAAAAATTATTTTCTGACCCAGACGGAAAAAGTGACGATTATTAAGGAATGCTGCGCCGGGCTGCCGAATGTAACGGTTACCCCTTTCAGCGGTTTGATCGTCAACGCCCTGAATGCCTGTAAAGCCCAGGCTATTCTGCGCGGCCTGCGGGCTTTTTCCGATTTTGAGTATGAGCTTCAGATGGCTTTAATGAACCGCAGCCTGAATCACAAATGTGAAACGATTTTCATGATGCCGACGCCGAGGAATTCTTTTGTAAGTTCGAGTATTGTCAAGGAGGCCGCTTTGCTGGGGGCTGATTTTTCACAATATGTCCCGGCTCCGGTTTTCGAGCTTATCAGCCGGAAACTCGAGGTCATGCGGAAACCGCAATGATAAGTTTCTCAGTAGATCTTTTAAAAAAGCAGGATATAGATATCCAAGGCGAAGAACCGCCGTCGTTTCTGGATGTCGGAAATTCGGAAATGATATCCTTCAGGGATAATGTCCGTTATAAACTGCACATCTCGCTCGTCTCCGGCGGCGTTCTGATAAAAGGCTGCGTGAATAGCGGTTACGAAGGCGTATGCGGCCGCTGTCTGGAACATTTCAAGGGGGAATTCGGAACTTCCGAACTCTGTTTATTTTATGAAAACGTCTGCGGCGCGGAACTGGATATCAGCGAAGACGTCCGCGCGGCTCTCGTTGTGGAAATACCCATGAACTGCATATGTGGTGAGAACTGCCTCGGATTGTGTCCCCGTTGCGGATGCAACCTCAACAGGGAACAATGCAGTTGCGAAGACACAGATGACGGTAACAATCCATGGTCGGAACTGAACAAGCTTAAACTATAGGAGGCTGCATGAAAAAACTTTTGTTTGCTCTGGTTCCTTTCTTTATGCTCGTGTTTTTCCTGGCGGCGGAAGAAAAAACGGAAGAAGAAAAAAAGCCGGAAGCCGATACCAGTGAAATTCAAAAAAAGGAAGAAGGCAAGAAGAAACTGGAATTTGACAAAGAGAGCACGTTGAAGAACGAAAAGAAAACGTTTGATTTTGACAGTTCCAGCACTTTGAACAAGGGCAAGAAAAGTTCCCTTGAATTTGATGCCGGGTCAACTCTTTCCGGTTCAAGTTTAAGCCTGTCGGTCGATACAACGGTTAAAAACATAAAAGAACGGCTGCAGCAGAGTCCGGAGAAAGCTAAGATACTGCAGGCAAAAGCTGTTTATGTCGGAAAGCTTAAGAAAGAAGCGGAAGCGACCGGAAATCCCGACGCTGTTAAAGCCTGCGCCGATTTTGCCGGAAACCTGAAGATACTGGCCGACTTTTACGCCGGGCAGGGGCAGGATGTGCCGAATGAAAAATTATTCAAAGCCTATAATGACTGCCAATATCCTGAAAAAGGGATTTCGCAACTTAAACTGCGGATAGCGGCCGCCAGATACAATGCCCCGGCGGCAAAGAAGATCAGGAAGTTTCAGCGCGCGGCGGCAAATTACCGCGAACGGGCCCAGATAGCCGCCCGGCAGGGTTACGTGGCCAAGGCGGAATATTATAACGCCTGCGCAGAACTGAAAGGCCAGGCGGCGGCCGTTTATGCCAAAGACCCCAAAATCGAAGCACGCTGCAATGACGGCATGAAAGCCGCCAGAAACAAATACCTCATGAACGATGCGAAAGAATCCGCCGTCCGTTTCCGGCGGCGCGCGCAGGACGCCCGCGCCAGTGACGATACGGCGAATGCGGAGTATTACGAAAAAGTCGCGCTCCTGAAGGAAAGGCTGTATAACGCTTACAAAAACAATGATGAAAGCGCGGTGAAATCCATTCTGAAAGAATACAACGAAATGCGTTCGGGAAGGTAAGCTGTTGGGTTGTTTGGCGGAAAAGGGGAAAGTTTTTGAACAAACTTTCCCCTTTTCCGCCAAACCCCTAATTCCCTTTGAAAATTTTTTTTGCATATTTGTAAAATCAGTCAGGGGAAAAATCATTTTCCGCATTGCTTGTACTGCTTTGCGGGCTGGAGCTTAGCGGAAGACGAGCACGGCCGGGAACAGGGAATATTACGAAAAATCGAACAGTTTTTACAAATATGCAAAATTTCATATTGACAAAAACGCTTTCATGCTATATAATATATATCATTGGTGTATAACATATAATACATTTAGGCATGGCCAAGGGATAATATCTGACTGTGGCAAGACTTGAAGAAAAAACAGATACAACAGTATTGTCTTTTGCGGACGTTGCGTGTATAATCGACAATATAGGAATATTGGATTGCTACGGATATACTGAGCTGGTAAATACAAAAGTATCGGCCAGGGCGGTTAAGTTCATCAAAGATACTGATAAAACGATCAATGTAAAATTAAAACAATACAAAGAGGCTGAAATGAAACATATTTTTACACTTATCGAGCTCCTCATCGTGATCGCCATCATTGCCATTCTCGCCTCAATGCTGCTGCCTGTTCTTGGCAAGGCAAGGGAAAAAGCCATACAGGTGGAATGTATGAATAATTTAAAACAACTCGGTCAGGGCATCAATTTCTATTCTTCGGATTATGATGACTGGCTGCTCATGTACAATGACGGGGCCTTATATGCCTGGGAATATTTTTTGCCCGGCTACTGGAAACCCGGTACGGCCGGCGGTCTGGAAAATTTACCCAAGTGTAAAAGCTGGTTGCCGCGGATGCATGAGCTTATGGCGACTAACGCAGTATATGCAAAATATCCCGGTTACGGCTACAACTGGTCGGCGGGGGATTTAAGAGCCGGATTTGATGTAAAACCAAAGAAAATCAATATGATACGCAAGATTTCCGAAAAGGTGATAATCGCTGATACGGTAGATGGCAACAGCAGATGGTATCGTACGTCTTATATAGACTATAATAGACATACCAGAAGAACGGCGAACATTCTTTATCTGGACGGTCATTCCGGAAGTGTAACCGAAGGAACGATTAGCGAAGAACAAACCAATTGGCAATAACGCCACCAAATTCTGTAAATAAAATACAACCACCGTAAGGAGGAACAAACAATGTTCTATAGGACGCTTATTGCCTCGAAAATGGAAATTATTGCTTTATTATTGACATTATCAGGTATTTTTACGATTGGAGCCGGTATGGAAAAAGGAGCGGGCATATATTTCCCCATGAATGAGGGCGGCGGGGAATTTACATTTGACCGGAACGGCAGAAAGGGAATTATTCATGACGCAAAATGGGGCAAGGGCAAATTCGGATCGGGACTGTATTTTAACGGCAGGGACAGTTATGTTGAAGTAGCGGATATAAAAGATTTTAACAGTGCGGATGAGCTGACTGTCGCTGTCTGGATTAATCCCCACGGGAGCGGAAAACAAAGGAATAAACCGGTAATCTTATCTCAGGGGAAATATAAAAAAGGCGGCTGGTATTTATTTTTCAATTCTCCTGGCGGCATTGGAATTGTCTTAAGCAACCCTGACAAAGTATATATAATATCTACAAGAGATGGTATCCGGACAAACCAATGGCAGCATGTGGCAATTACAATGGACAAGAAGAAGGGAGCGGTTATTTATATTAACGGGGAGAAAATCTTAATAAAAAAAGAAGGATTTGAATGGTTGCCTTCCCTGTTGCCTTTATATATCGGAAAATACAGAGACAAAAATTTTGAATACGAAGGAGCCATTGATGAGCTGAGAATATATAACCGGGTCTTAACTGCGGCGGAAGTAAAAACTTTGATTTCTCATCCGGCGGGAGAAGCCGATTCCCGGGAAAATATTCCGGTTGTCAGCCGGGTGAAAATGCCTCCATGCGTTGACGGGGAAATCAAGAACGATGTCTGGAACACCGTCCCGGTAACCGCTTTTGACTTTAAACTCACGGGTGGAAACAACAAGAAAGCCGGTAAGCAAAGTTTTGTTTCCACAGTGTATGATGACCGGAATATTTATTTCTATTTTTACCTGCTGGAACCTGATATTGCTAAAATATCGGCTAATTATCTACAGCGGGATTCTTCCGTCTGGGAAGACGATTGTATTGAGATTTTTCTGGATGTGAATAATGACAAAAAAAGTTATTACCATTTTATATGTAATTCTAAGGGGGTTCAGGCTGACGAATACAATCCCGGCAGGCAGGGAAAAAACCTTGCTTGGAACGGTAAATGGCAGTCAGCCGCAAAAACCGGTAAGAATTTCTGGTGCGCTGAAATCGCTATACCGTTTAAAACTTTAAGGTTGAACGAAGCTCCTGTTCGCGGAACCTGTTGGGGCGTAAGCCTGAACCGGTGTGAAACCCAGACAAAGGAGTTCAGCGGCTGGCCTGACGGTTCTTTCCATAATCCAAAGAAATTCGGTAATATTATTTTCGGCAATACCGTAATTGCCGGTTCCGGTGGAACTCCGTTCAAGGATAATATTCTGGAGAAATTGGCCGAGATCAAAGAAAAAACCGCCGTTTCCAGACGTAGTCTTGCCGTTTTGAAAAATGTTTCCGGACTGGCGGATGTCCGAAGCGCGTTAAGCGAAATAGCCGGACAGCGTTTGGCAATTGCAAATGATTTGGCAAAACTGAAAAAAGATAAGGATATAATTGCAAGCGAATGGTCACAAATCGATAATAAACTTGTACAAATGAAGATGCGGCTGAACGTCAGTGAAATAAAGCTTGAAATTACCGGGCTGTATGATAAAATCCGGGAAAAAGTTCCGCTCGTTGCCGGAGCAAAAGGAAATGTTTCTCAAACGCTTCTCAAAATTGCGGCAAAAGCGGAGTCTGCTAAGATGTCCGCCGCTGATGAAAAATATTATACGCGGATAAAACACAAAATTTACCGGCTTTTTTATAAGCAGCCGTATCTGATCTGGATGAAAAGTCCCTGGAAAAACCTGGCGCCCGACCAGCTTCCTCCCGTAACGGCGGAAAGTCTGAAAAAAATAAATATGTCCATGGCAATAAACGAAACCAGAAGCGGTTCTTTTGTAATAACAAATTTTTCCGATAAAGGATTGAGTTTCATTGTCACGGGCCAAAACGGACAAATCCCTCTCATTATAAGGGAATGCTATCCGATAAAAGCGGTCAACGGCAAATTGGTTAATGACGCCATGCCGCTGCTGGAAACGCTGAAAGTCCCGCCTTTTCAAAGCCGGGAAGTCTGGCTGACCGCTGACAGCCGGAACCTGCGTCCGGGAAATTATGAAACTGCGCTTTCCATAAAGGCGGATAAACTTGCCGATACTGTTAAACTGAATGTCCGGGTTTATCCGGTAACTCTGCCTGAATGCGACAAAAATTTTCCCTTTTACACATACGTCTGGGATTATCTGGATACCAAGTCGCCTGAAATACAGGAAGCCGCGGTCAAAGATTTGCGAACTCATTATATAACCGTCCCGTATTTTAACACAGGGGCAGTTCCCTGGCCGGAATTTGATTCCGACGGCAAGATGAAAGAGATCGATTTCTCCGGATGCGACCGGGCTATTAAGCTTTGGGAAAAAGGCTCTTATAAAATGCTGGCCTGGTACTGGCATTTTCGCGTCTCGCTGAGCCGCAGCAAAAACTGTAACGCCAAACGTTTCGGCGAAAAATTCATGAGCAGTGAATGGAAAGCGAATTTTTCGGCATGGCTTTCCAAATTTGTCGCACATCTCAAGGAAAAGGGATTGACGTATGACGATTTCTATTTTCATATATTCGATGAAACCACTTCCGATGAACTGCAGAAAACAGCTCAACTGATTAAACAAATCGATCCGGGAATAAAAATCTTTTTAGATCCTTGTGTAATCTCATTCAGGATCACAGACCGCATAAAAAATTTATTGTCTTATATCGATATCTGGAGTCCTTATTTATGGCGCTTTCTGGAAAGAAAAGAGGATTTAAAGATAATGTCCGGGAAAGGAAAATATTATTGGAATTACGCAAATCCGGTCGGGATTCCTCAATATTTCAGCAAATACCGTTTAATTCCCTGGTACACCTATAAACTGGGAATGCACGGCTGCGGATACTGGGCCTATCTGTGTTATGAAAAACGGAGCTGGGACCAGACTAAACAACAAAGCTGGGACATGGTTTATCTGAGCCGATATGCGCCTGCGGATGTCAGCCGAAAGGAATTGCTGATTCCGAGCAAACGCTGGGAAGCCTGGCGTGAAGGGGTTGAAGATTATCTTTATCTGTATATTCTGGAAAAGACAATCCGGGATGCGGAAGCAAAAGGGATTGCCCTGAAGACCGTCAAATCCGCACGGGCGCTTATTGCTGAAGAAGTTAAAAAAGCAACCGGGGAAGACGCCTGTCCGGAACTGGCCGAAAAAGCCAGACTTAAACTGCTGGGTAAAATAGTTGAATTAAAGAACGAGACGAGAAAAAAATGACGGATGAATGCGAAGAACCGGGTACTGAACCCTATTCAGGCTGTTTAGATATCCTCGGTCCGCATATGGAATAAATTCTACAACCACTTTTTTCTGTGGAAAAACGTTACCATGGCAAACGCCGTCACGGTCATTATACCGAGCGCGAGAAAATAACCGTAACGCCATTTCAGTTCGGGCATGTTCGTGAAATTCATCCCGTATATGCCGGCGATAAAAGTCAGCGGAATAAATATGGTGGCAATAAGGGTCAAGACTTTCATGACTTCATTCATCCGGTTGCTGATGCTGGAAAGATAAATTTCCAGCAGCCCGGAAATCATTTCCCTGACCGATTCCGCATTATCGGAGATCAGCAGCATATGACTGTCCAGAACCTGATAATATTTCTCCGTTTCTTCGCCGATAAACGACGAATCGTCACCGCGCATGGAATGGATCATCTCCCGCAGCGGCCAGACCGATTTCCGTATCAAAGCGGCAATGTGCTTGAGTCTCTGAAGTTCTTTCAGCAGCTCAGGGCCGGGAGAGGAAACAACTTTTTCCTCCATTTCCTCCAACTCGCCGCTTAACTGGTTGATAAACATGAAATAATAGTCCACCGCAAGGTCAAGGTGACAGAAAGCCAGATAGTCAATGCCTTTTGAACAGATCCTTCCCCTGCTTTTTTCAACCCGTTCGAGAAGCGGCTCGAAAGATGAATCTTCCGAAGCCAGGAAAGTGATCAGGGTTTTCCCCGAAGCGACAAAGCACAGCGGGGCCATTTTGAATTCCGCGCCGCCGATCATGAAGGGAAATTTCAAAACCGCGAAAAAACAGTCCCCGGAAACCGAAAACCCGGGACGCACCATTGAGCAGTTCTGGATATCTTCAAGCCAAAGGACGTCAAGTTTGAATTTTTCCCCGATAAATTTCAGTTGTTCAACTGCGGGAACCCCATGGTAAATAAGCCAGGATATTCTGTCTTCCGCCTGCAGGGACAGGGCATTCTCAAGAGTTATACCGTTCAGGCGTTCCGCTCCCGCGGCGTTGTAGGACAGCATTTCCAGGCGGACGCCCGAACCGTTCCGGCCCTCATCCAGATATCCCGGATGTTTACCGAAGAGTTCATACTTTGATTTAACGGTTTTCAATTTCAGCATTTTCAGGCTCGCTTTTTGGGGTATCGGTTATTTCCACAGGAAAAGACGGGGTAACGGCGCCCGCGTAAACGGTCCGGTGCGGGAACGGTATTTCAATGCCTTCTTCGTCAAAACGCTTCTTGACCTCTTTTAGAATAGAGTTGCGCAAAACCACGTAATCCGATTTCTCAAACCATACGCCGAAAAGGATTTCCTGAGAAGAATCCATAAACCCCTGGAAAATAAGGAGCGGCTCCGGCTCGTCCAGACAATACGGATTGCGCCGGGCAATGTCTCTGAGCACTTCAAAGGCGTGTTCAACGTCATCCTTGTAGGCGATGTTGATCTTGAGGTCAAGCCGGCGGATCGGGAAACGGGTAATGTTAACGAAGGTCGCTTTCATTATTTTTTCATTCGGAATGCGGATGAGCAGGTTGTCGAAAGTCCGCAGATTGACCGAAAGCAGATCCATGGAATAGATGATGCCGAGCTGTTCTTCAGTTTTTATCAGATCCCCGATCTTAAACGGCTTTTCACAAAGCAGAAACAAGCCGGAGATGACATTTGAAAGGCTGTTCTGGGCCGCAAAGCCGACCGCGACGGCCGCAATGCCGGCAGCCCCGAAAAGCGCGGTAAGGCGGATATTCAGTTCATACATAATGGAGAGGGTAATTATGATAAAGCCGCCGTAATTGATTATTTTATACAGGATCAACCGGGTCTGCGGCGCCAGCTTTTTCCCGCCCCATATTCTGAGATAAGTATTCAGGATAAACAACAATATAACGCCGCTCAGCACTATCATCGCTATCCGGTGAATGACCGGGTGATGCGCATTATACAGTTTTAAAATTTCATCCAGCATAACATAAACCGCTTTACTAAACTATCTTGAATGATTTAAACGTAAGGGACTGAATCTGTTTCAGCTGCGGCGGGCTGAGCGTCCTGCCGCCGGGATTCAAATAACTGATTTTACTCATCCGGTCCCGGCCGGCGTAAATCAGTCTGCATTTCGAAGTTGCGGGGATACAATCCCCTTCCGGCCGGAAAAGGCCCATATATTCGGTCCGCAGGCACAAACGTTCAAAGCGCAGCATTTCCGCCGCATGGTTCTCTATTTCGATAGCGCATACCGCCTGTATCCGGGATAGAGACAATTTATCCATGGAAGCCAATACCTGTCCTTTGAGGGAATAACCCGATACGCCCTCGTCCGGTTCACCGAACCAGGTTTTTGAAAGCACCGTAAGCGGATATTCAGCCAATCTGGAACCGCAAACCGCCAGTTGGACGGATAAAGGTATGGAGCAATAGGCGGAGACAACCTGTCCCGGCATTATTTCCTGAACCATGTCCGGCTTAAGCACTACCGGACGATCCGGCAGGCGCAGGGAGAAACGGATGGAACCGCCGTCTTTACGCCAGGCGGTTTTATGCCACTGGCTTTCGAATTTATCTTTCAGCAGCTTCGAAATGCCGGAATACCGGTTCCTCATCAGCAGTTCGGATTCATCCGCGGAAAGTTTCAATTCCATTTCAAACTGACCGGCTTTAATTCCGAGATGTTTATCGGCATTCAGGTAAATATCGGTATCCAGATATTCAGCTATGAAAGTTTCCTCGGATACCTTAAGCATTGCCGCTTCAGTTTTTACCGCCTGCTCATCCATAGTTCATCCGTTACCGCAATTTGAAAACGCACAAAATCCCATATACCGTTAAATATATAATACGCCTGGTAAACATTCAAGAGTAATGCGCCGATTTATATAAATAGTACCGGCCTTCAAACGCATGAAACGGAGAATGCCGGCTCCTTGCACCCGGGAACGCAAGCTGCTGTGAAAAAACAAAACCGCCGGTGCAACCGGCGGTTTTGTGGATTTTAACTCAAAATATTCTTCAGAACTTTATATTCATAAGCGGAAGTACCGGGATGAAAGCGCCTTTAATATAGTTGACCAAACCGAACTGAACTCCGCTTTCAGTACTTACGTTCACAACCCCGAACTGGACCCCGTTTGATTTTTTCGCAGTGTTCACAAGACTCGCCTGAACTCCGTTCAGCTTTTTACAGACGTTTACAAAAGCAAACTGCATCCCGTCAACGTCATCAGCGCAGTTAACCGCAGAAGTCTGAAGTCCCATAAGATTGTCGCAGACATTTACCCCTCCGGTTTGATAACCCCATAAATTGCCGCTGATATTCACTACGGAAGCCTGCAGCCCCTGAAGTTCCTTCTGATTGTAGCATACACCGAGAGACGCCTGAATACCCTTGACGTCCCGGCTGAGGGAAGTGCCGCCCGATGCTTGGATACCCTCGATGAATTCACTGAAACACATCAGGAAACAGGCCTGTAAACCATTTATTTCGTCGGTACCGGCGACAAACCAGGATATTTCGTTACCGCAGACCCGTCCGATCCCCGTACTTATCGGCCAGCCGGTTTTCAGGCCGTAAACATTCGAATTGGCAGTTGAGCTGGGGACATCGATCCAGAAGCCGATCTGGAAAAAAGTCCAGTCATTCCTGGAGAGTCTGGCTTCTTTGCAGCCGCTCGCGTATCCGAGCGCATACGAAGGGATTACGGCGAAAACACTAAGCAATAATACCGCCGCTGATATAATCGTTTTTTTCATCATTCTTCTCCCGATTGGTTATTTCAAGTTCTTAAAATTTGACATTAATGACCGGCATCCATGGTATTAAGGCGCCTTTAATGTAATTTACGATCCCGATCTGGAAAGACTTCCCGGTGGCGATATTGACGATGCCGAGCTGCAGGCCGTTAACTTCTTCGCTCCAGTTCATGATACTGAACTGCAGGCCGTTGATAAGTTTCGCCTTGTTGAAAATACAGGAAGTCTGAATGCCGTCCACATTATCCGTCACGGCACAGACAAGAGCCGCTTCAATACCGCAGACGGTGCTTTCGCCGGATGAAATCGGGGCTCCGACTTTTATTCCGCCGACGTTGACGTTGTTGGTTGAAGTCGGGAATCCGAACCAGAAACCGATCTGCAGGAAGTCCCATTTTTCAGGAGGAACCACAGGCGTTTGGGGCAAAACGGCGGTTTTGCCGGGTACGGCAGGCTTTTTAGTTTCGGTTTTTGGCGCAACTGCCTTTTCGGGAACAGCTTTTACGGCCGCTTTTTTATTACCCTGTTCCGCGCCCTGAACAATACTGAACCCTCCGAGCACTATTAACGCGATAACAATAAGTGACAGTTTTTTCATCTAACGTTTCCCTCCTGAAGGTTGTTTTTTCATGCTTAACGGAGCTTAACTGCCGAATTCAGGCTGCCTGACTCATACGATTAATCTCCTGTTTTACTAGAAAATATCGCAAAAATAATAATCTTGCAAGCAAAAAGTTCAAAAATATTAAAAAATCAGGAGGCTCCCATAGCCCGACGAGGCTGACAAAAGTCTTGCTTGACAGCGATTGGGACTCCCGGGACGGTTGAGACTTTTGAATTTAACCTCAAAGTCCCATTTTCTCAAACAATGACTCTGTCGGGGCCGTCTAACCAATAAGTCAAAAAAAATCAAAAATAACGAAACCGGCGTTCAGGGCGCGACCGATCCGCCGGCAAAGCCGACAGGCGGTTAAAAGCTTGAAAAAAAACTATGCGGTGATAGATTTACGATACGGCTAATTATAAAGGAATAAACGGTCATGAACAGCAGAAAAGGAATTATTCTCGCGGGCGGCAGCGGTACCCGGCTTTATCCGACCACCCTGGTTGTTTCCAAACAGCTCTTACCGGTTTTTGACAAACCGATGATCTTTTATCCGCTGACTACTTTAATGGCGGCCGGCATCAATGAAATCCTGATCATTTCCACTCCCGCGGACACACCGAATTTTGAGCGTCTTCTGAGAGACGGTTCGCAATGGGGGCTGAATATTAAATACGCCGTCCAGCCGTCTCCGGACGGTCTGGCCCAGGCTTTTATCATCGGGGAGGAATTCATCGGTTCTTCGCCGTGCGCCATGGTTCTCGGCGATAATATTTTTTATGGTTCCGATTTCGCCCGGACGACCCGGGAAGCGGCCGGACAGGAAACCGGCGCATGCGTATTTGCCTACCAGGTAAGTGATCCCGAACGTTACGGCGTAGTTGAATTTGATCAGGATTTCAAAGCCGTTTCACTTGAGGAAAAGCCCAAAAATCCAAAATCCGATTATGCCGTTACCGGCCTTTATTTTTACGACAACAGTATTGTCAGGGTCGCCAAATCCATAAAACCTTCATGGCGCGGGGAACTGGAAATAACCGATGTAAACAAAATTTACCTCAAACAGGGCCGGCTCAACGTAAAAGTGCTCGAACGCGGCACCGCCTGGCTTGACACGGGCACCCACAATTCGCTTCTGGAGGCTTCCCAGTACGTCGCCACTATCGAAAAACGACAGGGCATTAAAATTGCCTGTCCTGAAGAAATCGCCTGGCGCAACAAATGGATATCCAGGAAGCAATTTAAGCAGCTGGCCGACAATTACGGCAAAAGTTCCTACGCCGACTATCTCCACAAGCTCCTGAAACTGGAAAGATAAGCTTAAAAGTTTGAAAAGACGAACATTATGGCGAAAAAGAAAATACTGGCGGCAATGAGCGGCGGAGTTGATTCCTCGGTTGCCGCCGCGGTATGCCAGAGAAACGGTTATGAAGTAGTCGGGGTTACTCTGCGCCTGAAACACCCGGATCCGGCATTCGCGAAATTCCAGACGTGCGTATCCGAAAACGATGAAGAAACCATTACCGAATTGATAAAAAAACTCGGCATCGAGCACCATTTTCTTGATCTGTACCCTGATTTTGCGAAACTGGTTCTTGAACCGGCATGGCGGGAATATTGCCGGGGCCGTACCCCGAATCCCTGTACGTACTGCAATTTTTTCATAAAATTCGGCAAACTCCTGGAGTTTGCTCAGGAAATCGGCGCGGAAGAAATCGTAACCGGGCATTACGCGCAAATCATCAATGAAAACGGCATTTATAAATTAAAGCGCGGCAGCGATCCCCTGAAAGACCAGAGCTATTTCCTCTACCGCCTGACTCAGGAACAGCTTGCCCAAATAAGATTTCCCGTCGGCGAAATGCGGAAAAGCGAAGTAAGGGCGCTGGCCCGTGAACTGGGTTTGAAGAACTCCGGGAAAAAAGACAGCCAGGACGCCTGTTTTGCGGTTGACGGCGAAGTGTTCCCGGAAACGCTGCGCCGTCTGTTCGACGGGAGCCCGAAGGGGGGGGATTTTATCTACCAGGGGAAAATCGTGGGCAGACATGCAGGGCTGCACAAATATACGATCGGGCAGCGCAAAGGCTTAAGAGTTGCGTTGGGGAAACCGGGCTATATTCAGGCGATTGACCCGGAAAGCGGCCGGATAAATCTGGTAACCGGGAATGAGGAACTAATGTCTGATTCTTTCGCGGCCGGCAATATAAACTGGCAAGGCGGAAGCCCCCCTGAGCTCCCGTTTCATTGTCTGGTTCAGGTGCGTTACCGCAGCAAACCGACTGCCGGTAACGTCAAAACTGCGGATAACGGCGGCTTAAAAATTACTCTTGATTCTCCGGGCCGGGCAGTTACCCCCGGGCAGGCGGTTGTGTTTTACGACGGGGACTATCTGCTGGGCGGCGGCATAATAGAACAGGTAAACGGCCAAGTCTCAAATAGTGACTGAAAAAAGCGTTCATTTAACTTTAAGTCCTTGACTCTGAAGTAAAAATGAACGCTTTTCGTATACGGAAAGAAATTTCCGTATCTTTTTATAAATCCAGAAGACGTACCGCGTTGCCGCGTGCGATTTTATGGAATATTTCGAGGCTTATTTTTCCCGAATCCCGCATTCCGTTCATGAAATTGACCAGTTTGGGAACTCCGCTTGGGGGGGAACATATGTCCAGCCCGAAAAACAGCCTGTCCTGAAATTCGGTCATGAACTTAACCGCGAATTCCGGATCCCGGGTCAGCGCGTTGCAACCGCTGCCGGCGGAAAGGTCGCCGTACAAATTGGGACATTTGCGCATCAGTTTAGGCAATGCGCCTTCCGCGTCAACCGGATATTGCGGATATCCGGCCCGGTCCTCCGGTTTCCTTAATGTCCCGATTTCAGACCAGAAACAGGGCGAATGTCCAAGGAATTTGATTCCCGGAAACTTCTGCAGGGTTTCTTCCAGGAGCGGCAGGCCGGGGTCGTCATAAATGCCGTAGACCTGATCAATCCGCTGGGCGATATGGAAAGTCAGAGGCAACTGGGCGATTTCGACGTGCTTGAAAAGATTGAGCATGAAAGGGTCATTGAAGGGCATGTTCACGGTAACCTCGCCGATTCCTTTGCAGCCTTTATCTTTGTATTTTTTCATAACGTCGCTTAACGGCGCGGTCGGGGAATTATTGATTGCGCGCGGATGAATATTGCAGAACGGAATAAAACGTCCGGGGAAGCGTTCCGCAATTTCCAGGATTTCCTCATTACCTTGTCCGGGATAGAACTCCGGTCCGATCAGCGGCAGCAGTACCGCCTGTTCAACCCCGATCATATTATAATTTTCCAGCAATTGTTCCGGGGTGGGAAACGGAGGCCGCCCGTCTATCTGCAGAAACGGGGTTTTAAAAGCGTGGGCGTGAATATCTATAAACATTTTTGTTTCTCCTTAGATCAACTCATCGATATTATCCGCTACTTTTTTGAAAGCCGCGGCGACTTTCTCGATTTCGGTTTTGTCATAAGTGGTAAATTTGGGAATTGTGAAATTCCTCCTGCCGGACGCTTCGCTGACCGGAAGAGTTCCGGGTCCCTGGCGCACGTCCCGCTGTCCGAAACTTATCATTGTCGGTTTGCCCATGTTGAAGATATCCGCTTCATGGAAAATTTTATGCAGGTGCAGCGGGAAGTTTATTCCGGGATTGCATTTAACGCCTTCCGCAGTCACCGCTTTGCAGAACGTTTCAATCGGAACATTTTTCAGTTCTTCCGGATTGTAATGACAAACCGGATGATACCATCCTCCCTTGGTCAGGCCGGAACCCGCGGGCGGGCGATGAGTCTTAAGGCCGGGAACGGCGTCCAGCAGGTCACAGAAATAATTCATGGCTTTGTCTATTTCGGCTATTCTTGCGGGATAATGCTTTAACTGTACTTTTCCCATTGCCGAGCACCATTGATTCATACGATGCTTGTAACCGCCGAGCGGAATACCGGCGAATTTCTGCAGTTCAGAATCCGTTACCTGGGCGTCAACGGCGTTGAAATTGCTCGCCGCGCCGGTTCTTTCGTAATGCCCGAAAGCAATACAGCGTTCATAAAGGCTCCGGTCGTTGGTGGTAACCAGCCCGGCTTCGCCGATGGCGAACGCCTTCCCGGACATCATGCTCATGCCGCAGATATCACCGATCGTTCCGGTATGCCTGCCTTTGTACATTGAACCGTGGGAATGCGAAGCGTCCTCAATGACTTTTACGCCATGCCGCCCGGCAATTTCCATGATCCTGTCCATATCGGCCGGATAACCGGAATAGTGAACCACTACTATCGCTTTGGTTTTCGGTCCGATACGGTGTTCGATGTCTTCCGGGTCTATGCAGAGCGTATCCGGATCGATGTCCGCGAAATTGACTGCGGCGCCCAGCGACAGCGCGGCGGTGCAACTGGCCCAGTAAGTCATGCTGGGGCAAATGATTTCATCACCGGCTCCCACGCCGCAGGCCCACATGGCGGCATGCAGGGCTGAGGTTCCGTTGCAGTAGCCCAATGCGTATTTAACGCCGATCCAGGCCGCATATTCCTTTTCGAATTCCTTGGTAATAACGGTTGCGCTCATTGAGCATTCGTCAAGTACCTTAACGATCGCCGCCCGATCCTCGTCCGTTACGATCGGCCAGATGCAAAGTTCGGATTTGAATTCCTCCACGGCTTTACTGCCGCCGTTTACTGCCAGTTGCTTACTCATTTTTTGCTGTTCCTTTTTTTAAACATTTTCATTATCATCCCACAGCTTATAAATTTAAGCTGTTTTTATCTTGTTTTGAGCTTGGAGAATTTATTTCCCCGGATACCCCATTTTCCGTTTTACGCATCCCGCCGCATTATGTGTTTCCTGGAGGGCGAGTGTCCCCACGAGCCGAAATACGTTCAACGTTTGCGGCTCGACAGAGTCTCGCCCTCCAAAAATCTCGTATATCCTGATTTTCTCTGGGATGACTCTGAAACATTTTAAAAGTTTTGTGAATTAAAAATATTTTATTTGTACTGCATAAGTTCAAGCGTATGACGGCGCAAGCCTTCAGTCAACGGGGTTGCCGGAACCGCCAGCCCGGCAGCGTGCAGTTTCTCATGATTGTATATCCGGTGGCAGAGAAACGGCTTATGTTCAGGATGCAATTGAATATACTCGGTCAAAGGTGTCGAACGTATTTTCAGTTTTACCCCCAAAGTATCGGCGATTATCTGATAATATGCCCATGATTCCACAATATCCGGGCCGGCCATATTGAATATTTCACGCCGGGCTTTTGCCCGGCCGACTGCACTGACCATCGTTTTAGCCAGGTCGCCGGCTTCAATCGGCTGCTGCAAAAAATGCCCGCCGTCAACCAGAGTCAAAACTTCGCCGCGCTGCAAACGGCCGATTAATTCAGGATCGCGGCGGTGATCCGGAAAACAGCCCAGTTGTGAGAACATTCCATAAATATGGCAGGGCCGAAATACCGTCCAACTGAATTCGCCCGTGGCTTCCGCCGCCAGTAAATTTTCGCACGCGCGCTTTTTAAACCCGTAATCCTGCAGGCCTCCGGCGTTATTCGTCAGGCAGGGAGCGTCTACGGGTTGCGGAAAACTCCGCCTTACCGGGTCAAAAACAAAATCCGTCGAAACAAATAATAACTGGCGGGTTCGCTGCCTGAATAACTCCAGCATTATCTCCATGGCTTCCGGCTCATAACAGATACAATCAAACACGGCATCATAAAAATCGGTTGCCGCATTAAATAAGCTGCGCATTGCCTCCGCATCACGCCGGTCCGCCTTCAATACTTTAACGCCGCCGGGAACGGGACGCTGTCCGCGAGTCAAAATCGTTACTTCAAATCCTTGCTTCAGGCATTCTCCGGTCACTGCTCCGCTGACATGGCCGCTGCCGCCAATTATAAGAACTTTCATTTGCTTGTTGCTGCCTGATTGACTATTTTTTAAAAAATATTTATAGCCCATTGGTTTATTTTAACCAATGGTATAATAATAAGCTGCCCAAGCCGTTTTGTCAAGCGCTTTTCGTTGTAGAAAACAAATTATTTTAATAAAAAGTAATCGGACTGTTTCTAATTATTTTACGTAAATTTTACTGATAGAGCTTTCCGCGCGGCGGAGTTTATCGCGGTGCGCTATAAGGATTACACCCTTGAACAAAACGCTTTTGAGCAGGCGGCGCAAGCGAAAATCAGCGAAATTACCGGCTGGCTGGCCAAAAACGGCGTTGCCGGCCGGGTTGGCAGTAAATGGGGGCCGCGCAACGGCATGGTTTCCGGCTGTTATCCGCCGGATGAATTTTACAAGGCCAGGAGCGAAGCTGAGAAATTGAAGATCTGAAAAGGAAGTGAAAAAATGAAACTTGTCATAATCGGCGGCAGCAGGCATATCACTTACGCACTCAAAGGGATATTGGAAAATCCGCAGTTGAAACTTTGCGGCTTTGCCGAGGGCATTCAGGGCGATATGCCGGAAAATACCGTTGAAACCTTCAAGGGGGATTTCAAAGCAAAGGCGTTCGACGAATGGCGCCGTCGGTACGGTTTCCGCTGATTTCCTGCGTGGCAAGGCTGACGATGGAGGATACTTTTCAGGTTACCGCGGCCGCCCTTGCCGCCAGGGAAAGCGCCGACTGTCACAAAGTGCTCCTGATCTGATAAGGACAAATGGCGTTTTTACAGATACCTGGTTTTGAGCTGCTCGAAGAGGGAATTTTTGGGGAATTCGGCGTTTTTGTCAAAGCCTTGCTTGTAACGCATCATATCGTTCCAGAGGTGAACGGCATAGGTATTTGAAAATAATTCCGCATCATTGGCGAAAGTATCATCGAAAGCCGTGTCCCAGTTGTAATGCGGGATGGGATAAAAAAAGGTGAACGGCTTGGCAGTGTCAAAAAGGCCGAAATATTTTAACGCGGCGGTAAAACCGGGCGGGCCGCCGGCTTCTCCCCAGCCGATGTTGTGCCGTCCGCGTCCCAGCAGCCTCCTGGCCAGCTTGCGCAGTTTCTGTTTCCGGGAGTCATAAGGCAGCAAGGTATTGGGCTTTTCGCAGATGTCCCGCATGAAAGCGCAAAGTTCATGGCCCGGCGGAAAACCCAGTACGCCGATGGCGACGCTGTCTCTTTTTTCCCGTCCGAATATCAGATCGCCGTCAAAAACAAACGGTTTCAGGCAGATTTCGTCTGTATCGACCCAGAAATTTCCTTTTTCATAAAGCAGTTTCCAGCGGAACCAGTCGGAAAACACGGCGTAAGTCCCCGTACTGTAGAGAAATATTTCCGCGGCCGGGATTATTGCGGAAGCGTCCTTTACCGTGGTTCCCGCCGGAATATTGCGGATATCGTCATAAGCGTATAAATGAAATTCATGTCCGTTTTTCAGGAATGAGTTAATACAGAGCCGTTCAACAACTGAAAGCTCGCTGCCTATCCACAACGACTGAATGACCGGTTTATCCATATTTGAGTTTTAGGGGTTAAGTTTTAAGGCTTAAGGAACATTACACAAGCTGAGGAAAAAATCAACTTTTATCCGTTTTTATTTTTATAAGTATCTTCAGCCTTACTTATATTTTCACGGCAATCGGCCCTGAAACTTTTGAATTTATTAAACTTGCCTATACTGTATAAGCTGATGAACAAGATTCAAACCGGCTCCGCCGGTGATTGAAGGAAACCTTACGAATGCGGGACCTTTTAGATAAAATACGAAATGATGTGAAACTTTCTGCAGCCGACCTGCGCCGGGTACTGGAAACGGAAGACGAAAAAATTCTTGAACAGATTTTCCGGGAAGCGCGCCGGGTAAAACGCGAATACGCCGGGAATAAAATATATATCCGCGGCCTAATCGAGTTCAGCAACATCTGCGCTAAGGACTGTCTGTACTGCGGGATCAGAAAGAGCAATAAGAACATTAACCGTTTTAAAATGGCGGCGGACGATATCGTCAAACTGGCTTTGCAGGCTTACGAAAACAATTACGCTTCGCTCGTTCTGCAGGGCGGTGAAATCGAAAGCGAAGAATACGCTTCGTTCATTGAAAGCACGGTCAGGAGGATTAAAACCGGAAGCGGCGGCAGGCTCGGCATCACCCTGTCGCTCGGCGAACAGTCTCCCGAAGTCTACCGGCGCTGGTTTGCCGCCGGGGCGCACCGTTATCTGTTGCGAATAGAGACATCCAGCGAGGAATTATACGGGAAAATCCATCCCGCCAATCATAATTTCCGCCGCCGCCTTGACTGTCTCAGGGAAATAAAAAAGGCCGGTTACCAGACCGGGACCGGAGTGATGATCGGCCTGCCGGGACAGACAATTGAAGATCTGGCGGAGGACATATTGTTTTTTGAGAGAGAGGACATCGACATGCTCGGAATGGGGCCGTATATCGTCCATGACGACACGCCCCTGGCAAAACGGGTTGCCGGTTTCGATAAGGAAAAACAGCTTATGCTGGGCCTGAAGATGATCGCCGCCTGCAGGTTGTACCTCAAGGACGTCAACATTGCCGCCGCGACGGCTTTGCAGGCTCTCAATCATCGCGGCAGGGAACTTGGCGTTCAGGCCGGGGCGAATATCGTTATGCCCAACATAACCGATCCGCAATACCGTGCCGCTTACCGGCTCTACAATAACAAACCGTGTTTCGATGAAAAACTCCGGTTTGAAGAGTCCGGAGAAACAATCGGTTACGGCGAATGGGGAGACTCGCCGCATTTTCGGAAAAAACAAGGCCGGAATTCTTTGAAATGAAAAAATTACGTAATTTGCAGGCTGCTTATGCAGGAAATAAATTCCTTTGAAGCTTTTGCGCGGCCCGATGCGACCCGTCTTATACTGGGGTCGATGCCGGGCGCCGAATCGCTGCGCCGCCAACAGTATTATGCTTATCCGCATAACTGTTTCTGGAAGATAATGGGCGAGCTTCTGGATTTTGACAGCCGCATAGACTACAGGGAACGCGTTGAATACCTGCTCCGCAACCGAATTGCGCTGTGGGATACGGTACAACGGTGTGTCCGGCCAGGCAGTATGGATTCAGACATTAAGCGCGCCAGGCCGAACGATTTCGAAAAACTTTTTCGGGAGTGTCCCAATATCCGGAAAGTATTTTTCAACGGCCGGACCGCGCATAACTTATTTGTCAGGCATTGCAAGGAGATGCGTTTGCCGGAGCTGGAACTGGTTATCCTGCCTTCCACCAGCCCCGCCAATGCCTCAATATCCTATGAGAAAAAACTTGAGGTCTGGCGGCAGGTAGCTTGTTTTCAGGACTAAGCCGCCTATATTATTTGAAATTAAGCAGATAAAAATTATGTACGAACAACTGAAAGATATAAATAAACGCCCCGGATTATTCGAGTTCTATACGGCCGAACGCCTTTGGAACGATGAACATATTTCCGGCCGGATGCTCGAATACCATTTAGACAGCGCCAATGGACTGGCGTCGAGAAAAGAAAACTTTATAAACAGTTCGGTAAAATGGATACAGGCGCGTTTCAGGATCGGTGCCGGTGTCAGGATCGCTGATTTCGGTTGCGGCCCCGGGCTTTATACAACCCGCCTGGCCAGGTTGGGCGCTGAGGTTACCGGTATTGATTTTTCCCGGCGTTCTATCCGTTACGCCCGGGAAAGCGCAGTCCGTGAAAACCTGAAGATAAAATACCTGAATCAGAATTATCTTGAATTCGAAACCGATGAAAAGTTCGACCTGATATGCCTTATTTTCGATGATTTGTGTCCGCTTTCTCCTGGACAGCGTAAAACCATGTTGACGAAATTCCGCAGTCTGCTGGCTGATAACGGCTGTATTCTGCTGGACGTTGTTTCTCTGAAATCTTATGCGGAACGGCAGGAATGCGCAGTTTATGAGCGCCGGCTGCATGACGGTTTCTGGGCCCAGGGAGATTATTACGGGTTTATGAATACGTTTAAATACGAAAATGAAAAAGTAGTGCTTGACAAATATACTATTGTCGAAGCGGACAAAACCTGGCAGGTTTATAACTGGCTGCAGTATTTCAGCCTGGAATCGATCAGCCGGGAATTTGAAAACAACGGATTGCGGGTGGCGGAATATTATTCCGACGTTGCCGGGGAGCCTTATTCGGAAAACGCGCCGGAAATCGCGCTGGTCGCGGTAAAAAATTAGAAAAACGGCGGAATTCAATCCGTCATAAACTGATCAGGGGAATTATGAAAAAACGGAGCTTTTTTTTGTTGTCGTCATTCTGGTTTCAGGTCTCACGAACCTTGCCGGAAAACTGCCTCTGGAATTGCCTCCGGCGGTTTATGCCGTACCTGGAATTGAAACCAATATTTATTTTGACAACCTCGTATTGACGATAAATTCCGCCAACTATGTGTTTGACGTTGACTGCCCGAAAGGACGCAATGACGCCAAACGCTGGCGCTTCATTCCTTCGGATAAAGAGATCGGCTCCTATACCTGGGAACTTAAGGTGTTCAACAGTGAAAATGAGCTGGTAGCGAAAGGTTCGACAAAGATAATCGTTTCTCCCTCGGAGGCCGGGAAAGGCAAAAATATTTCCGTGCTGATGATCGGCGACAGCCTGACCAACTCAACAATTTATCCGGCCGCCGTTTATGACCTGATGACGAAATCCGGGATCGCTTTGACCATGATCGGCAACAACGGCGGCAGGGGCCGCAAACCGGGGAAGATCGCGCATGAAGGCTACGGCGGCTGGGCCTGGGAAACTTTCTGCACCAAGTGGGCGGAACCGAAAAATGACAAGGATTACCGGGCAAAAAGCCGTTTTTTATTTCTTAAAAACGGCAAACCGGAACTTGATTTCAAAGCTTATGTGGATAAATACGCCAAGGGCAGAAATCCTGACTTTGTAACTATAATGCTCGGTACCAACGACGTTTTCAGGTGTACGGAGGAAAATATAGGAGCCGGCCTCAAAAAGATAATGTCATTCGCAGATACATTTATCGCGGAAATCCAAAAACACGCCCCGGATACGCAGATCGGGCTGGCTTTGACGGTGCCTCCGGCCTCCAGCCAGGACGCTTTCGGCAGCAATTATAAATGCTCGCAAACCCGCTGGCAGTTCCGCCGCAACCAGTTCAAGCTGGTGGAAGTGATGCTTGAAAAATTCGGGAACGGGAAAATTAAAAACGTTTCTCTGATCCCGGCTTACGCTGGAATTGACTGCGAAAATAATTTTCCGCTGCGCAAAGAACCCGTCAACAGCCGGGACAGCCAAAGCGTTAAGCGGCATTCAAACGGCGTTCATCCCGCGAAAAGCGGTTATGAACAGATCGCCGATATTTTCTATTCATGGCTCAAATATAAGTTAGCTGAAAAAAAATAATATGGACAAAAGAGACTGTAAGCTTTTATCGGGAAAAATATCAAGATAAATGCTGGTTCTTAACTACTGGGATTTTTATCGTAATTACTCAATGAAATCATTCCAGAGCTTATCAATTTCTGTAAACATAATATCTGTATTTTTAAAAACCCGGCAGATCAAACGGGTATTAGCTGTCATTTGAGATCCTTTTTGTAAATCAGCACCGTAAGCCCAGTCATGGGCGGTATCCCAACCGTGATATTGACCGGCTAGATAACGCGTTAAGTGTGGATCACAGAGGAAAATTAAAGAGATTCCGGTCGATGAATCTTTTGAAATCAGAATGGGTTTGTCATAGACCCGTTTTTCAACATTAACATGGGTTGTTCCATAATCATCGGCAAGCAGGTCAAACATACTTTTATCTCGCATTATTCCGAAAATACTGTTCAGTGTTTCCCGATTATCTAGTTTCACCAATTCTCTGGTATCATCATCTTTTTTTAATAAGACCCAGGTTTCATTGAGCATTTCACACACATAAGAAGCAAAAAATATATCAAACCCCGGAATATCTTTTGTCGGGATAATCGTCATCCGCATATCGATCATATCGTCATGGGGGTAGTAAAAGAGATTCATTTCCAATTCGTATTCCGATTCAGGCGGGAAATGAATTAAAACAGTGCCATTCTGCAGTTCATGGGTGGTTTTTCTCTTCCGCGAGATTTCCCGCGACAGCATTTTTCGTTCGGATCTTGGTCTGATATAATATTCTGCGTTGAGAAATGCTTTTTTATGTCTGACAAAATTTACTTGCAGGTCTTGATGCATTAATCCACACAGACCGTGATAACTGCCGTATGGTTCAATACCACCAGCAATTTTACCGGTGTTAAATTCATAACACTGGCTTAAATTGTCCCATCTAATGGTCATGGTCTATCTCTTTTAGTTAAGAAATGTTTTGTTTCCTAAACAATTGGTTTGGGGGGATCGTTATTTTTCTATTCAAAATTTTATTGTTGCTTCTCAAATGCTTCTTTTTATGTTTTTTGTCCTTCCAATACATGACTGGAAAAATCCATAAGCACCTTTATGTGCTGACTTCCCTCACGAAATTTGCAGTTTCTTATTTGACTTACTCACTGGTTTGCAAGCTTTTTTTCTCATTTCATCAAGCCACTGGCGCAACGTCTCCTCCGAAGCCGGTCTGGGCAATCGCCGGAATAAAAATCATAAGTAGTCGTTACTGAAAAACCTTTTAAATAACGACTAATTAAATTTCAGTATCGGCCAGTTGTTCTTGCGGGCTTTGGCTTCCAGTTCGGAACAGGGGTTGGCGGCGATCGGAAAACCCACCGCTTCGAGAACCGGGATATCATTGACGCTGTCCCCGTAATAAGCGGCATCCGCCAGCGTTAGATCGTGCGATTCGCAATATTCCCGCGCAATTTTTATCTTGCCCGCGCCCAAAACATATTCTCCGCCGAGTTTCCCCGTATAGCGCCCGTCTTTTATTTCCAGCTCAGTCGCCAGACAGGCGTCAAACCCGAAATACTCGGCAACCGGACGGGCGATTACGATATTCGTCGCGCTTAACAGGACAACCGGAAGTCCGAACGCCTTAATGCGTCTGACTTCCGTCTCAGCCCCGGGAAAGATCGTCTTTTTGACCCAGGTTTCAAAATGCAGGCGGACAAGCTTATCCATTTCAGCCTCGGTCTTTCCGACAAATTCCCGGAGCTGAAAATCCATAAAATCGCTGACTTCAAGTTTGCCGTCAACATACTGGTAGTAATAAAACGTTGCGCGTTCCAGAGCGTCCGAAGGAGCAAGTTTCTGTTCGACGACAAAACTTTTCCAGGAAACGTCGCAATCGTTGTCGATCAAAGTATGGTCCATGTCAAAAAAATAAATTCCCGGCATATTTTCCCTTTTTGCTCGGAGTACCGCCTTCATCAGGCGGAACCGTCAACTTGCGTTTCCGGTAAAATTCCGCTTTCAAAACTTTTTATTTTCCCCTTGCAAACTTTTTCGGTAATTGCCTGAAGCAGTTTTACCCGTTCGGCAAGGTATTCCAATTCCCCTTGGCTTATTTTGTAACCCATGTCGTATCTGGCTCCGACATAGGCGCTTCTTAAGAGTTTGAAAAGCCGTTTTCCCTCATCCGTGTTTTTCGGGAAAATCTCTTTGAATTCGGGACTGAGGCGGTCAATCTGTATGCCTAACTCTTCAAGGTCATGCAGTTTGGCTTTATAACCGGTAAATGCCAATAAAACCGCATGGTAAAAATGTTCCGTTACCTGATGGAGCAGAAAAGCTGCTTGTTTATAATCTTTGCGTTCAAATACAAAATTATATGTTATAAAAAAAGATGATGCACTTTCAAACCAGTTTCTGAAATCTCGTTCGGCATTACCCAAACGTTGTTTAAGGTTGAGTTCCGTTACTACCGGAAGCCGGAAACGCCTGGACGAATAAAGTTGTATTCCCTCTTTTTTGATGTCGCAGAAGAAATAATTCCCGCGTTTTATCGCCGCTTTGACTTCCTCGATGCTGTGCATGATGATGCTTAGGCGGGTAGCGCAGTGCGCCGCCAGGCGGGCTTTTCTTTTGATCTTGTTACGGTAGCCTTTGTATTGGTATTTCGGGAGGTCTTTCACGACAATAAGCAGGTCATAATCGCTTTGGTATTCGTAAAGAATGCCGTCATCGCCGACATATCTGTCCTCGACCCAGTTGCCGCGGGCGTAACTGCCGAAGAGGATAATGAATTCGGCGTCGATCATTTCCGTAATGATTCCGGTAACCGCCCGGAGTTCGTCCCGTTTGTCTTCCGGCAGATGTGATAATGATTTCTTCATGCAGAAAATATACAGCCGTCTTGCGGATTGACAAAGCCGTTCAAAAAGAAAATCGGATTTTATAGCTGTTTATATTGTATCGGATGGAGCTGGAGGGCGAGACTCTGTCGAGCCGCAGACGTTGAACGTGTTTCGGCTCACGGGTACGCTTGCCCACAGTTTATATTCTGAACAGCTCAAAAAAATAGACCGGACAGATTACGACTTAAGCGTCTTGACTTCATTTGAAAACCGGTCCAGCAATTTTTCGGCCTGCTTGCGGGTTCCGGCTTCGACGGTCAGGCGCAGCGCCGGCTCGGTGTTCGAGCCCCGGAGGAGCGCCCAGCCGTCCGGCATGCTGATCCGCAATCCGTCGAAAGTCACGCATTCATAATTACGGTAGCGTTTCCGCAATTCATAAATGATTTCACGCGCCTGGAAAGCGCCGCACCGGAATTTTTCAGACAAATTGAAATATACGGGCATTGAAGCGCATATTTCGCTCATGGTTTCATTGGTCAGGGCGAGCATTTCAAGGATCAGCGCCATGGCGGCGTAACTGTCGCGTCCGGGATGCAGACGCCGCCAGATGACGCCGCCGCAGTTTCCCTCGCCACCGATCTCGGAATTTTTTTCAATCATCATGTCAACGACATTGATTTCCCCGACTTTCGAATAAAAAACTTCACAGCCGTAGGAGGCTGCGATATCCTCAACCATACGGCTGGTCTGGATATTCACGACTACCGGGCCGGGATTTTCGGAAAGCATGTGATCCGCCGCCAGTGAAATCGTAAATTGCGGACTCAGGGCGTGTCCGTTATTATCTACCAGCGTCATCCTGTCGCCGTCGGGGTCATGCGCGAAACCGACGACGCAATTATGTTCTCTCACGGTTTTTTCAAGTTCAGCGAGATTTTCCGGAAGCGGTTCCGGCGGGCGTTCGAATACGCCGTTTGCCCGGTCAAAAACGCTGACGACTTCACAACCGAGTTCTTCAAGAAAACCCCTGCTGTATAAAGCCCCGACGCCGTTGCAGCAGTCAACCGCAACTCTGAATTTCCGGGCACGGATCGCTTCAACGTCGATTTCTTTGAAGATCCGGCGCATATGAAGCTTAAAGGCGTTATTCTCATAGCGGAGGCGCTTGTAGTCTTTTTCTGAGCAGTAATCCAGGCTTCCCTGCGTAAAAATATCGAAAAGTTCCGCCGACTCCCGGGTATCGAGAAAGGTTCCATGCGGGCCGATGAATTTCAATGCGTTCCATTCCACCGGGTTATGGCTGGCGGTAATGACGATGCCGCCGTTCGCCTTGAAATGCGTTACCGTCAGCTGTGCCGTGGGAGTGGGGGCGATGCCGAGAATCAGGGGCTGACAGCCTGCCGCAAGCAGTCCGGCAATCACCGCCTGTTCAAGCATTTTCCCTGAATTTCTGGTGTCCCTGGCGACAATGACCCGGCCGCAGCCGGTATATTTGCCGAAAGTCGAGGCCAGGGAAGCCGCCAGCTGCGGAGTCAGGGAATCCCCGACCACGCCGCGCACCCCGGCTTCTGAAAATTTCAGCGTATGCAGAGCTTTATTCATATTCAGTTCATATTCTCCAGTAAGGTGCTGATCTCCAGAGCGCGGTCTTCGGCCAGTTCCCTGTCTTTCGATTCGGAAATCAGGCGGATAACCTGTTCCGTGCTGGAGGCCCGGACGCTTACCCAGCCGTCTTTCCAGTCCAGGCGAAGGCCGTCGATCTCGCATATCCTGGCGTCCCTGAAATGGTTCCTGATCGCCCGGATGCGGTTATAGGCATGCATTGACGAACTGTCGACGGTTCTTTTTACGATGTGATAACGGGGCAGTTCGCCGATCAGCTCCGATAACGTCTTTTCCCTCGCCGCCATCGCCTCAAGAATTACGGCGCTCATATACAGGGCGTCAAAACCCGGCAGCCAGTCGCTGCTGGTAAACGATCCGGAACCCTCGCCGCTGATAAAGGCGCCGGTTTCCTGCATGTAATCAATGATATTGGACTGCCCGGTAATGTATTTTTCAAGTATGCCATGATGCCGCGCGACCACATCGTCAAGGATTTTTGAAGTGCAGATATTGCTGATTACCCTCAGATTCTTTTCCCCGGCCTTGCCGAGCAGATAATTCGCCCCGAGCGGGAAACCGAATTCCTCGGACAACGTTTCCCCGGTGTCGCTGACCAGCGAAACCCGGCTCATATCGCTGTTGAAAACAAAACCGGCATCGCTTTTCAGGGCTTTGATGAGAGACTGCACCTGGAACGCGCTGTGCGGACGGGGTTCCGGGTCATGCGGGAGGATGCCCGACAAAATATTGTTTATCGGAATCAGGTTAAGCCCGAAACGGTCGGCAAACTCTTTAGCAAGGACGGAGCCGGAACCGTTGCAGAAATCACAGATCACGGTAAACCCGGCTTTTTTTACGGTTTCAGTATCGACGGCCCGGCATAAAGCGTCAAAATATTGCGTTCGGATGCTCTCCGGAACCGGGACGGCGTCCATGATCTCGTTCCATTTACAGGCGAGGAAACGCCGCCCGTAGTAGATGTCGAATAATTCCCGCAGTTGTATGCTGTTGAGGTAAGCGCCGTTTTCGCCCCAGGGGACGATCGAGTTCCAGGATTCCTTCTGGTGGCCGCCGCCGATAAGCAACCCGCCGTCGGCTTTAAGCGCCGAGATCGCGAAAGATAAAAGCATCGCGGGCGCGATTCCCAGGTCATGCACCTCACAGCCGCAGCTCTGCAAACCGGATACCACTGCCTGATGCAGCATTTCCGAAGAAAAACGCGTATCCAGAGCCACGACCACCCGGCCGCCGCTGACCAGCGTACCGAAAGCACAGGCAAAATCAATCGCGTTCTCCGGAGCCAGTCCGGCGCCGATAATGCCCCGGATCCCTGCCGAGCCAAGTTTTCTGGGCTGCATAATCAATCCAGATTTAAGTTTTAAGTTTCGGTTTTAAGAATTAATCCTGTTTCGTCTTATTATTATAAAATAAACCGGCTTTCTGAAAACTCAAATATTTCAAGTATGCGCCGCCATATCTTCTACCCGTTTTTTCACCGTCCTCCGGTCAAGGTTCAGGATTTTGGCCGCGGCAAGATAACTGCCGGTTTTATTATAAGCGTTCAAACAGTAAATATTCAACAGTTCGTCGGCAGTCAGACGGCATTCCCTGAGCTCATGGAACAACGCATTTTCGCTGTTCGGAGACGGCGGCGCCTTCTGCACCGCATACGCGCCCCGGATAAGAATATTGCGCAGGCACTGTTCAAGTTCCCGGACATTTCCCGGCCAGGCGTATTCCAGCCCTAGGTTTGTTTTTATCCAGGCGGTCGCCTCCGCCGCCAGTTCTTCGGAATCCCCGGGGCCGATCATACCGGCCGCCAGATGCTGCACGAAATTATTCAGTTCCTGCTCGGAACCGCCGAGCTGTTCCCGCAATGAAGGCGTTTCGATGATATCGGAGCAAAGACGGTAATAAAGGTCGCCGCGGAAAGTTCTTTTTTCAATCGCCTCAAGAAGATTGCGGTTGGTCGCGGCCAGCAGTTTGCCTTTATAATAGCGTTCGGTATTGTCGCCGAGACGCTGGAACTGGCGGCTTTGTAATATCCTCAGCAGCTTCACCTGTACCGCCTCGTTGACTTCCCCGATTTCGTCAAGAAATACAGTACCGAATTCGGAGCAGGTTTCCATCCAGCCGATCCGGTTCTGCACGGCTCCGGTGAAAGCGCCCTTCTGGTGGCCGAACAACTCTGATTCGATCAAAGTCTGCGGCATGGCCGAAAGATGCAGCGGAAAAAAGAGCTGCTGCGAATTGGCGGTGAAATCCAGCGCTTTTTCGTCAAAAGGTATATGCTGCGACAAAGCCACAGCGCGCGCGACCAGTTCCTTGCCGGTTCCCGAGGCGCCGGTGATCAAAGTGGTGATGCTCTGCATCCGGTTATAAAGCAGACGGTGATAACGGATAATGTCATGCGTGAAAATCGACTGCCATATCGAGGCGCGCAATCTTGACGATACCGGAGAACGCCCGATCAGAAAATCGAAGATATAGTGAAAAGCCCGGCGTATCTGAAAATACATTTCAAACATCTTTACCGCCGTAAAAACCGTTTCGAAAGGGCGCTCCGGAAGATGCAGGTAATATTCCCAGTCAGAGTAAAAACGCCGGTAACAGTCCGCAAGGCGGTATTTGCCGCTCTGGTCCATGAAATACGCCTTTATCTCTCCGCGGTATACTTCGAACAGATAATAAATGACCAGATTTTCATAAACATGCAGGTCGCCCTCCGCCAGTTCCAGGTTTTTGTCCAGAAGCCGTTCGCGAAATTTGGACAGCAGTTCAATAGTCAGTTCTTTCAGCTTGTTGGTATTGAATCGCACCCGGCTTTTTTCCGCCCTGGTATTACCCGTCGCCGACGGGCGGTAATCCGTCCCCAGCGCCGTTTTCTCAAGCAGGTCCCGCTCCGGTAGAAACGGGTTGGTAAAATCCAGCTTCCCGATCGCTTCCGCTATTTCTCTTTCCTGGTCCGTGCATAACGCCATAATTGCCGCTCTGGTTTTTATAGTGCTTTTTTGAACTTAACCGGTTTTTTTGAGCCGTAACTTTAAAATAACAAATTCCTATTATTGAATTAATATACCATTTGTACATAAAATGTCCAACGCTTGTACTATTTTTGTTGACAATTTTACGGATAATACCGATATTTCTGCGGGAAACAGACTTGGCATGCTAATTGCTTCCTTAAAAACCGACATATTGGCTTATAAAAACTCTATATTACCGGGAGGCTGTAAAACCATGGGTAAAACCGACAAGCTCATTGAATATAAGATCATTATCAGCGCCGAAGAATGTAAAGGCTGCGAGCGCTGCGTAAACGCCTGCCCCAAATCAGTTCTGAAGATGGGGAAAAAGTTTAATTTCATGGGTTTTCCCTACGCCGTTTACAAAGGAGAAGGCTGTACCGGCTGCGCCGCCTGTTTCTACAATTGCCCGGAACCCGGCGCGATCCGGATCGTAAAGATTACCGAAGAGGAGGATTAGAAATGGAACATACCAATAAAATGTTGTTGAAAGGCAATGAAGCGGTGGTTTACGGGGCTCTCCTGGCCGGCTGCGACTCCTATTTCGGCTATCCGATCACCCCGGCCAGTGAAATCGCCCATACGGCGGCGCTGCTTTTTCCCCGTCTGGGACGGGTTTTCCTGCAGGCGGAATCGGAAATCGGCGCGATCAATATGGTTCTCGGCGCCGCTTCTACCGGCCGCCGGACAATGACCGCCTCCTCCGGTTTGGGCATAAGCCTGAAACAGGAAGGTATTTCATATCTGGCCGGCTGTAATCTGCCGGCGGTGATTATCGACATTATGCGCGGCGGCCCGGGCCTGGGCAATATCGGCCCGGAACAGGCGGATTACAATCAAGTAGTGAAAGGCGGCGGGCACGGCAGTTACCGCTGTATTGTCCTGGCTCCGGCGTCCGTGCAGGAAATGTGTGACCTGACGGTACTGGCTTTCGACCTGGCCGACAAATACCGTACTCCGGTTTACGTAGCCGCCGACGGGGTTATCGGCCAGATGATGGAGTCCCTGACCCTGCCGGAGCCGCGCGCCGGGAAACTTGAACTTCCCGACTGGGCCCTGGATCCGGGAAAAGACCGGAACAACCTCATTACTTCGATTTTCCTGAAATACGACCGGCTTGAAGAAGTAAACGAAGCCCTTCAGGAGAAATACCGCCTTATCAGCAAAGAAGAACAGCGCGCCGAGGAATATCTGACGGGAGACGCGGAACTGGTTCTGGTTGCTTACGGGATATGCGCGCGGCTGGCGCATTCAGCGGTCGAACAACTGCGGGAAAAAGGCGTCAAGGCCGGAATGATCCGGCCCGTAACGTTGTTTCCTTTCCCGGTTGATGCGATCCGGCAGGCAAAGAAAAACGCGAAACTGTTCATCAGCGTGGAACTCAGCTGCGGCCAGATGATCGATGATGTGAAACTGGCTCTGGACTGCGCGGTTCCGGTCAAACTGATTAACCGCATGGGAGGGAATATTCCCAGCATTGACGAAATAGTTGAAAAGAGCCTGGCGGCTTTAAATGAACTCAAGGGAGATAATGAATAATGATAAAAGAAACTGTTACCCATGCCAAACCGGAAGGTTTTTTTGAAACATTTGAACGCCGGCCCGGCCCGATCAAGAAAAACATGCATTATTGTCCCGGCTGCGGACACGGCATTCTCCAGAAGCTGATCGCCGAAGCGATCGGCGACCTGAAGATCAAGGATAAAACCATTTTTATTTCTCCGGTCGGCTGTTCGGTTTTCAGCTATTATTATTTCGACTGCTTCGGCATCTCCGTACCGCACGGGCGGGCTCCGGCCGTGGCTACCGGCATGGCGCGCAGCAACCCGGACAGCATCGTTATCTCATATCAGGGCGACGGCGACCTTGCCGCCATCGGCTTCAACAATTTTATCCAGGCCGCCAACCGCGGCGAGAATATCTGCGTGTTCTTCGTCAACAACGCGATTTACGGCATGACCGGCGGCCAGATGGCGCCGACGACCCTGCCCGGCCAGAAGACCGCGACTTCTCCTTACGGACGTTCGATACTCAACGAAGGGTATCCGATGAAGGTATCCGAAATGGTCGCGGCGCTGGATTCCCCGGTCTACGTTGAACGCACTGCGTTAAGCACGACCAGCAACATCATGAAAGCCCGCAAAGCGGTTCGCAAAGCTTTGTGCAACACGATTGACCGCAAAGGCTTTTCCATGGTCGAGTTTCTGGCCGGCTGCCCGATCAACCTGAAAATGAGCGCCAGTGAAATCAACGAATTTATTAATACCCGGATGGTTTCCTTTTTCCCGCTCGGGTGTTTCAAGGATATCGCCGAAGACCGCGACCCGCTCAAGCGCAGCAAGGGCATTTACAAGGCGGAAAAAGTCCGGGAACTGCTTTATCCGCTCAAGGTCGATAAAGGCGTTTCTCCCGATTTCCGGAACAAATCCGAAATTTTCCAGAAGCAGCGCAAGATAAAACTGGGCGGTTTCGGAGGCCAGGGCGTACTGTCCCTGGGAAAAATGATCGCCACCATGGGCAAGCTACGCAATTTCAACGTTTCCTGGCTTCCCTCGTACGGCCCGGAAATGCGCGGCGGGACGGCGAACTGCTCGGTAATCATCAGCCGCAAAAAAATAGGTTCGCCGATCATCGACAAGGACTGCAACCTGCTGATCGTGCTCAATCAGCCGTCGATGAACAAGTTCCTGCCGGAACTCAAAAAGAACGGGGTACTGATCTACGACAGCACGACGATAAAAAAACCGGACTGCGGCCCCGATAAAAAGGTATACGCGGTCGACGCTTCAAATATCGCCAAACAGATCGGCAGTCTGAAATACGCCAATTCGGTAATTCTCGGCGCACTTTCGGCGGTAATGGATTATAATTTCCTGACGCCGGCCGACCAGGCCGATTTCGACCGGACTTTCGAAGAGGCGATCATGGACTGCTTCAGCGACAAGGAAACCATCATAAAACTGAATATCGAGGCGTTTTACGCCGGACAGAAAGCCGTGATAGACGCCTACGGGAAAAAATAAGCGCAATTCACGCCCCTGGGACAGGGGCGGCTACAACCCCCGGTCATAACGATTTACGTGTAGCCACGGCTGTCTCCAGCCGTGTGACTATTAACGCTTGGGGCCGTCAACGTTTCTCGTCGCCGGTCTCAGCGGGAAGCGGCGCTACTGTCATCTTTTTAAAGGGACAGTACTTCTTTGGCCTGGAGAATGCGCAGGCCTTTGCCTTTCAGCAGCCCGAGGGTTTTCCGGACATCGTCAAAACGGAAAATGAGTACCGCGTTGTCCTGGTTTTTTTCAACGAAAGCATACATGTATTCGACGTTTATGCCAGCTTCGGACATGACTTTCATTACGGCCGCAAAACCTCCGACCTGGTCCGGGACTTCAATAGCCACCACTTCGCTGATCTTAGCGGTCACGCCTGCCGCCTTGAGCGCTTCATAGGCGACGTCGGCTTTATCGACGATCATCCTGAGGACGCCGAAACTGGCGGTGTCGGCCAGCGCCAGGGAACGGATATTGACGTTTTTTTCGGCAAGAACGGCCGCCACTTCGTAAATTCTGCCGGACTTGTTTTCGATAAAAACCGATATTTGCTGAATGATCATATTTTCCCCTCCTGTTTATCGACAATTTGACGACGGTCTATCACCCGCTTGGCTTTGCCTTCGCTGCGCGGAATGCTTTTCGGGTTCAGAAGTTTCACTTTGGCGTGAATATTCAATTCGGAATGCAATTCCCGTTCGATCAGGCTTTCGGTCGCTTCCAGTTCCTTGATCTCGTCGGAAAACAGTTCGTCGTTCATCTCGACCTGAACTTCCAGATAATCCAGTTTATTCCGGCGGTCGACGATCAACTGGTAATGCGGTTTGACCGACTCGATCCGGAGCAGGACATGTTCCACCTGCGACGGGAAGATATTTACGCCGCGGACAATCAGCATGTCATCCGTCCTGCCCAGCAGCCGGTGTATTTTCCGGGCAGTCCGGCCGCAGGGACATTTTTCCTCGATGAAAAAGCTTATGTCGCGCGTCCGGTAACGCAGGATCGGCGTTCCTTCCTTGGTGATCGTGGTAATTACCAGTTCGCCCTTCTCTCCGGGCTGTACCGGTTCGCCGCTTTCCGGGTTGATTATTTCAGGATAAAAGTGGTCTTCGAAGACATGCAGGCCGTTCTGCGCTTCACATTCGGACGCGACGCCGGGACCGATAATCTCGGTCAGCCCGTAAATATCGTAAGCTTTGACATGCAGTCTGTTTTCGATTTCCGCGCGCATGCTTTCGCTCCAGGGTTCGGCTCCGAGCATTGCCGATTTCAGCTTCATCTGCGCCATATCAATGCCGTTTTCGGCGGCAAATTCGGCAATGTACAGCGCGTAGGACGGCGTACAGGTCAGGATCGTACTGCCGAAATCCTGCATGACTTCAAGCTGCCGCCGCGTATTGCCGCCGGAAATGGGGAGAATGTTGGCGCCGATGCGGCGCGCCCCGTAATGAACCCCCAGCCCGCCGGTAAACAAACCGTAGCCATAAGCGTTCTGTACCGTATCCGCGGCTGTACAGCCGCCCATGCTCAAAGTCCTGGCCATTCCTTCCGACCAGATGTCAAGGTCCCTGGCGGTATACGCGTCAACTACCGGTTTGCCGGTAGTACCGGAGGAAGTATGCACTTCAAGTATTTTTTCGCGGTCGACGGCCAGCAGGCCCAGCGGGTAAACTTCCCGCATATCGTTTTTGGTGGTGAACGGCAGTTTGACAATATCCGCCAGTCCGCGAATGTCATCCGGCCTGACTCCGTGTTCAGCCATCCGGTTCCGGTAGAACGGAACATTATCATACACATTCCGGACAAGCCTTTTGAGGTTTTCCGACTGTTGCCGGCTCAACTCGTCCCGGGACAGCGTTTCCTGTTCAGGATTCCAGATCATTTTGTATCATTCTCCAATAGTTGTTTTTCTTCCCTGTTCAAAGGCATACAAATTCAGATCGGCGGTGCCCGCCGGGGCCAGTTCGGCAACGGCTTTTTTCCAGGCGTCTTCCGGAATATCCAGAAAACCGGCGACAATCCCGAGAACCGCGACATTGACGGTCTTGGCGCTGCCGGTTGCCGCGGTCAGGTCCGCGGGAAGCAGCTCCATATAGTCCAGCCCGTGCTTTTTCAATTCAGTTGCCGTGTCCTCCGGGTAATTTTCAACCCCGTGCGGCAGAATGCGGTTTTTCAGGCATATGACTTTGCCGCCGGGAGCGGGAAAATCCAGCCAGCGCAAAGTCTCCATTTCCTCCAGCGAAACCAGAATATCGGCTTCGCCGACGGGGATAACCGGAGACGCGACCTTTTCCCCGAACCTGACGTGGCAGAACACTGAGCCGCCGCGCTGGCTCATGCCGTGGATTTCGCTTTTTTTCACATCGTAACCGGCATTCATCGCGGCGAGGGAAAGCATATTGCCGGCGGTAATAATGCCCTGCCCGCCGACCCCGACCATTAAAACATTCATGACTTTACTCGTTTTCATCCGGCTGCCTCCCGCTGTTTTTTAGCCTGTTTCCTTTTCAGTATCATGCACGGGCCTTTCACCACCAGCAGCGACAGCCGCCCTCCGGCAAGAAGCGTATCCAATGTCCCGGCTATTTCCTCTTTATTATAAGCGCTGACGATCTTTACGTCCGCCTTATCCATACCGGCGGCTTCGCACAGTTTGACATAATCGATGCTCACCGTGGGACTGCCGTCAATGGTTTTCCCGGACAGCGGATTCGGCTGCAGCCCGGTCATCGCGGTCGTGCCGTTATCCAGCACAATAAAAACGCAGTGACGTTTATTATACGCCGCGTTGAACAGGCCCGCAATGCCGGAATGCGCAAAGGTTGAATCCCCCATCAGGCCGACCGTGTTTTTCATTGCCTCTTTGCCTTCGGCAAGTTCTACCCCCTGGGCAACGGTGAATCCCGCCCCCATATCCAGCAAGGTATGCATGGCTTTGAACGGCGGCAGCGTGCCCAGGGAATAACAGCCGATATCCCCGATCACGTTCAGTTTTTTATCCCGTAATATTTCATAAACCGTACGGTGCGGACAGCCGGGGCACAATTCCGGCGGCCGGGGCGGCAGTTCCACTGCGGATTTGCGGGTTTCCGGTTCCTTCCCGCCTATGCCGCGCCTGACAATCTCCGGAGTAAATTCCCCGATGGCGGGAAAACTGCTTTTGCCGCAAACGTCAAGTCCCAGCGCCCTGATCTCATTTTCCAGGAACGGGTCGAGTTCTTCCAGAACATAGATTTTTTCATATTTCGCACAGAATTCGCGAATGAGTTTTTCCGGCAGCGGATAAACCATGCCGAGTTTGAGTATAGGAGCGTCCGGAAAGCATTCCCGGACATAAGTATACGGTACGCCGCCGCAGATAATTCCGAAATCGCCTTTGCCTTCCTCAAGGCGGTTAACGCTTAATTCATTGCATGCTTCGCGCAGCCGCCGCGTCCGTTCCTCGACCGCAATCCGGCGTTTTTTCGCGTAAAGCGGGATCATGACGTATTTGGGAATTTCTTTGGCAAATCCCGGTATCGCCCGTTCATCCCGCTCCGTAACGGAAACAATGCTCATTGAATGCGACAGCCTGGTCGTTGAACGCAGAATTACCGGAGTATCGTATTTTTCGCTTATTTCAAAAGCCAGTTTCGTAAAATCCTTCGCTTCCTGGGAATCGGCCGGCTCCAGCATGGGGAGTTTGGCCGCCCGGGCATAGTTGCGGCTGTCCTGTTCGTTCTGTGAAGAATGCATGCCGGGGTCATCGGCGACGACAATCACCAGCCCGCCCCTGATCCCGGTATAGGACGCTGTAAACATCGGGTCGGCGGCGACGTTCAGCCCGACATGTTTCATGGTCGCCAAGGCCCTGGCGCCGGATAGCGCGGCGCCGTAGGCGACTTCCAGCCCGACCTTTTCGTTGATCGACCATTCCGTTTTCACACCCGGATATTGGCAGAGGTTTTCCAGTATTTCCGTGGACGGCGTACCGGGATAACCGGCTCCGGCCTTAACGCCCGCTTCATAAGCTCCGCGGGCTATTGCCTCATTCCCGGATAAAAAAAGTTTTTCGCTCAAAGATACCTCCCGAATTAAAACCGGCAATTATTATAAATTGTTAAAAAGGAAAAATTACCGTAACCCAAAGTAATTATTATAATGCTGATACGGCATCATGGCTTAAATATACGGAATTAAAAAAATACCACGCTTCCACCGGGATGTCAATATTATTTTTTCAGAAATAAACCAAGTTCAATAAAAGAATTCCGGCATAACCGTTTCAGACTGGAATCACGGGAGACAATGTCATGGAATGGCGGCAATTAAATTTTGCATATTTGTAAAAAGTATTTGATTTTTTACTTTGCCGAAGTATAATAATGACAGAAAAAATTTATTTTCCACATATCAACTTTACCAATATGCAAAAACATGAATAACCGGGAACGGACGCTCGCCACTCTGGATTTTACGGACTCCAATTATCTGCCTGTTAATTTCCGGACAGCTGTGAATATTGGGAATTTAAATTTATAAAAAACAGGGAGACAAATTATGCGGCAGAATCTGATAAAACTCGGCTCGACGATAAAAACTTTTCGCAAAGAGCAGAACTTGACCCTGGCGGCGCTTTCGGAAAAAACCGAACTGACCGCCGGGCTGCTTTCCCGGATAGAAAATTTCCGGACCATTCCGTCACTGCCGGTCCTGCTGAAAATAGCCGAGGCGCTGCAGGTTTCCGCTTCGGAACTGCTTGCAGGGATCGGCGGGGATTCTCCGGGATGGACATTGGTCAGGAAAAATGAACGCTCCCGGGTCGAACGGGAAAACAGCAGCGGGTTCATTTACGAGATGCTTCTGGACAAGGACAGCGCCGGATGCAATTTACAGGCTCTTGTCCTGAGTATTGAACCTGGAGCGGTTCGCGAAAAGGTAAAGACTGACGGCGACCAGTTTGTCTTTATTCTGAAGGGCAATATAGTTTTTCATCTGGGCGATGAAAAGTTAAGTTTATCCGAAGGAGACATTCTGTTCTTCGACGGCAACATTGAACACGTACCGGAAAATCCCGGTAATGAAACCGCAGTATTATTAGCGGTTTATCTGCTTAGAGAGGCAAAATCATGACGGCGAAAATCAGTTTTTACGGCCGGGAGCTCAATACTTACCGGGCCAATCTCCACATGCACAGTACAAATTCCGACGGCGTTTACAGTCTGGGCGAACTAATTGACCTGTACGGCAAGGAGGGCTATGATGTCCTGGCGGCGACGGACCACTACCGGACAAACAAGGTAAGCGAAACCGACAGCGGCAAGCTGCTTATGCTCAGCGGGATGGAATTTCATCCGGTGGGACCGCGCGGCCTGAGACTGCATCTGCTGGCCATAAATATTCCCGAAGATTTTGAGGATCCGTCCAGTCTGCCTTATCAGGAAGCCATAGACGCCGTCCGGGCCGTCGGCGGGGAATGCATTCTGGCGCACCCTTACTGGTGCGGCTTGAACTGCAGTGACATTATGCAGATAAAAAACCTTACGGCGCTGGAAGTCTACAACAGTGACACCCGCTTTATCGGTAAGGGAAACAGCGTCCAGGTATGGGATAATATCCTGCAACTGGGTTATCATCTGCCGGCGGTCGCGGTTGACGACACCCATCGGGCGCGGGATTTTTTCGGGGGCTGGACAATGATATGCGCCGGGGAAAAAACCGTAAGTTCAGTAATGGAAGCGTTAAAAAACGGAACTTACTTTGCCACGCAGGGACCGGTTTTCCACAAGCTGAATTTTGAAAACAATGTCTTTTCCGTGGAATGTTCTCCGTGCGAAGAACTTATCGTCATGAGCGACTGTTCATTCGGGATTTGCGGCAGCATGTCCGGTTTAAAAGCGCAGAACCCGGCTGAAAGTAAAGATTCCTGCGAAATAACGCATTTTGAAACTGAAATCCCCGACGCCCCGACCCTGACTTATATCCGCTGCCAGATAAAGGATAAGAACGGCAGATATGCCTGGAGCGCCCCGGTCAGGATTTAAAACTGTTTCAGATTGAATTATTAACTTTTTATTCGTTCGGAAAACGGTGTGGCCGCCCCTGTCTCCAGGGGCGCAGTTGTGTGACGCACGGCTGGAGACAGCCGTGGCTTGAAACTTTTCCGGTACTCGACCGGGGTTTTACCGGCAAGGCGTTTGAAGGTACGGTTGAAATGGCTTAGATCCTGAAATCCGCATTCATAAGCGATTGAGATTATTTTGTCGCCGGACTGCCGGAGCCGCAGCATTGCCGCCTGAATACGCCGCTCAAGCAGGTAGTCGAAAATAGTTTTCCCGGCATAGCGCCGAAAAGCGCGGCACAAATAGTTGCGGTTCAGTCCGGCGGTTTCCGCCAGTTGCGCAAGCGATATTTTATCGCGGAAATCCCGGTCAAGTTTCCGCCTCACCCGTTCTATTCTGAATTCTCCGGGCATTTCATCATTTTTCGCGATTTGAATACCCGAAGTCAATACGCCGCGGCACGCCCCTATCAGAAACAGCTTGAACAATTCACCGGCTGCCGTATCGCAGGCGATCTGCTTTTCGGAAAATTCCCGGTTTAATGCAGTCACGGCTTCGATGCAGCCTTCCCGGCCTTCCAGATTGACCCGCGGAATCCGGTTTGCCGCCATATTGAGCGGAAACAGCATCAGCAGCGCGTCGTCGAGCGGCCGCGGCAGCAGCGGCAAAACCAGTTTGTCGAAATTGAGATAAAGATTGTAGATTTCAATATCTTCTTTATCCGCAATAATACAATGCGGCACGCCGCACGAAGTTATGCCGAGGCTCGGGCCGCGCTGTTCATAGGCGTCACGGCCGATCAAATGCGTACAACTGCCCTTTACGACAATACTGACCAGAGTCACGTCCAATATATGGAAGAGCCGCCGGGAATTGTTATAGGCCGGGAAATATGCCGCGGCCAGGCCGGAACGGCGCAATTCCGGGAATTGCTCGATAAGAGATATTTTCATGATCCGGTGCGTCAATATCCACCTCATTGTAAGATAACATAAGCTTAGATATTTTTATAATAATGCTTATATTAATATTTTACAACTTAATCTTATAGGAATTTGTTATTTTGACAGAATCTTAAATCTTAAGGTTCAAACAAGGATATTTGCTTATGTCGGACAAGATGACAGCCAGTGAAAGGTTTCGGGCGGTTCTGGATTTTTCCCCAACCGACCGCCTGCCGCTCGTCGAATGGGCTCCCTACTGGGATAAAACAAAAGAACGCTGGGAAAAAGAAGGCATGCCGGGGGGAATGGATAACGAAGCAATGCAGCGTTATTTCAATCTGGACGTTGTGCTGCAAAATTGGGTAGCGCCGCTTTCCGCCGGAGGCGCGGCGCGCGGAACTGAAGGCGAACTGGTTTCCGATGAAGCCGACTACGAAAAACTGCTTGAAGAAGGAAGGCTTTTTTCGGATGAACAGTTGAATGCGGACATTTTGGACAGGTGGGCGGAATGGGATAAAAAGCGCCGTATACAGGGAGACTCGATCTTAATGCTGACTTTTCTGGGTTTTTTCTGGTTTCCCAGAACTTTGTTTGGCATTGAACCGCATTTCTACGCTTTTTATGATTGGCCGGAACTGATGCATCGCATGAATCGCGACC
Source organism: Victivallaceae bacterium (assembly GCA_028717165.1). Classification (GTDB taxonomy): domain Bacteria; phylum Verrucomicrobiota; class Lentisphaeria; order Victivallales; family Victivallaceae; genus JAHOYW01. Next base: position 45,850 of record JAQUOK010000001.1, read on the forward strand.
TGGCGGAATATAATTTAAAGTGCCTGGAAAGGTTCTGCGGGATCGCCAAACCGGATTTTGTTACTTTCGCTGAGGATATGAGCTACAATAACGGCCCGATGCTGTCGGAAAACCTTTTTGACGAATTCATGCTGCCCTGTTACAAAATGCTGATCCCGCGCCTGAAGGAACTGGATATCAAGGTTATTATCGATTCGGACGGAGATATCACTGAATGTGCGGGCTGGTTCCGTCGGGCCGGAGCCGACGGCATGCTGCCGCTGGAGAGGCAGGCTGGGGTAGATATAAATATCCTGCGGAAAAAATACCGCGATATGTGCTGGATCGGGGCTTACGATAAAATGGTCATGAATCGCGGCGAAGCCGCAATCAGGAACGAATTCGAACGCTTAATGCCGGTTGCGGAACAAGGCGGCCTGATAATCAGTTGCGATCATCAGACGCCGCCGGGAGTATCGCTGGAACAATACCGCTGCTATCTTAAATGTTTCCGCGGATATGCCGTTAAAAGAAATCTTTCGCCGCTTTAAGCCAGGCGTCGGTGATCAGCTGATGTCCGGCAAGGGAGGGGTGCACCCCGTCCCAGAGCCAGTATTTCGGCGGCGCTTTTTTGACGGCCGCATTTAAAAGAGACTGGATCGGGACAAACTTGAAATTGAATTCTTCGGCCAGTTCCCTGACGATTTTGCGGCGCGCTTCGATTTCTTCAAGCCATTCCGCGGATACCGCGCCGAATTCCAGGACAAACGGTTCGCACAGCACCACTTTTATCCGCGGCAGGACGTTCTGCGTCCAGGTCAGAATTTCATGATAAATGCGGCCGTAGCGTTCAACTTCGACGCCGTTGTCCGAAGAAAAAGTATGCCAGGTGTCGTTAACTCCGATCAGAATACTCAATACGTCCGGTTTCAGGTTCAGCGCGTCGATCTTCCAGCGGGCGTAAAGATCAACGACCCGGTTGCCGCTTATTCCGCGGTTATAAACCTGTATATTTTTATCCGGATGGTCTGCCAGCAGCCGGGCGGCCGTCAGCGCCGGGTAACCGGCTCCAAGGTCGGTATTGGGTTCTGCTGTTTCCCGGCTTCTGCCGCAGTCCGTAATCGAATCGCCCTGAAAAAGAATTTTCATTATTTATTTCCTGCTTTTAATTTGTGGAAAAAATCCAGAAAAGCACCAAACTGATGCTTTTTATTCATTTTGCTGACCATTAAATTACGCGCCTTTTCACCCATTTCCAGACAGGTTTCGGGATTTTTCACAGTTTTTTCAATCGCTTCGGCAAATTCTTCGACATTGCCTGCGGCAGTAAGAAATCCGGTTTCTCCGTCAACCACCACCTCCGGAATGCCCGCGAGGTCGGCGGCGATGACCGGGATCTTCATGCTCATCGCTTCCAGCAGCACATTGGGCAGCCCTTCCTTGTACAGGCTGGGAAACGCCAGTATGTCGATGCGTTCAAAAACATAATTCGGTTCACGGGTGAACGGGAAAAACGAAACATGTTCCCGCAAGCCGTAAACTTCCGTAACGGCTTTGAGCATCGCCTCATCCGGACCCTCGCCGACAAACATGACATGAATGTCCGGAACCCTGTCCGCGTCCAGCAGGTATTTTACCGCCTGCAGCAGAATGATCTGCCCCTTGCGGTTTTCCATTGCGCCTATCGACCCCAGTACCGGGAAGGAATTTTCCTTTAGCGGATAGCGTTTCAGCGCCTCGGTCTGCCCGGCTTTACTGGCAGTGAAACGGTCTACTTCGGTTCCCTGGTAAATCAGGGTTATTTTGTCCGCAGGTATTTTATAAATTTCTTCAAGGTATTTTCGGGTAAAATCAGTTATGCAGATAACCTCAGTCGCAACTTCAGGGGCGGGCAGATAATATTCCCGTTTGTACCACGGGACGATCGAGCCGGTTTTGGGTATCATTATGGTTTGCAAATTGCCGTCCCTGATGCATTCCGCCCCGAACTTCACGCAATGAAAACCGTTGCGCGGCGGATGCACCGTGGTAACCGCGACGTCACACGGGGCCAGCCCGGCAATCCAGGCGCTTTTGTATTTTTCCGGATTTACGGCAATATCGTCAAAGTCATAGCCGTTTACCCGGGCGCCGTATTCGGCACAGGTTTGCGCGACGAAACTCCCGTCCGGCGCGATTACCGAAACTTCTTCCCCGCCGGCAATAAATTTTTCTACCGCCTCAGTAACCCAGATCTGAGTACCGCCCCGCAGCGGCGTGTCTTCGATAAAAGCGATATGCATACTAAATCTCCTGTAAATGGTTAATCTCCCCGGCAGAGAACCTTGAAAAATTCCCTGAATTTACGGACGATCATCCCGGTGCCGTAACGGCTTCGTACCGCTTCCCGGTTATGTTCCCGCCAATCGTCGAAACGTTCGGGATAAAGCAGCAGTTCGGTAACTTTATCGAGAAAGCTTTTTTTGAATTCTCCTGCAGGAAAGCGCAGATAAAGAATCTGTTCGTTTTCCGGCAGGTCGCTGCCGACCACTTCGTCAAAAACTTCTTCCGGGTAATAACGGCGGCAAACTATCGGGACGCCTCCGGCGCTGGATTCGATGATCGGCAGCCCGCGCCCTTCGGTTTCACTGGGAAACAGCACGAGGTCGGCAAGCTGGTAAATCTCCTCTATGCATAAAGGCTGTAAATTCAGTTTTTCAAAACACGGATGGTTTTCATTGCCGACGGAAAAAACCAAAAATATCCGGTCGGCGTCCGCTTCCGGGAGCTTACCGCACAACGCCTGATAGGCTTCCAGAATGTTTTCCAGGTCGTCCTGATGCTCGATCGGCGTCGGCCCGGTTACATGCAGGACTATCTGTTTTGAACGGTCGGCGAAAAAAGCCTTCGCAAAGGGTTCGTGTTCGAGCAGGGCGGACAGGAGTTCCTCGTCCCGGTCAATATGCTTGCGCAGGATCACCCGGGTCGGCTGCAGAAAATAGTAAGTTCCCGCCGCCGCCAGATCCAGTTTCAGGCCGTTGCGGTTGCCGCAGGCGACCGGTTTTTCGTCCCGCATCCATGCCGGCAGTTTCGCCAGATGTTCCCGCACATCGACCGTGGTAATCAGCGGTTCGCCGCCGGAAATAATATAATTCATGCGCGAGCGCACCGATCTGACGTGTTCCGGGCTGGAATGAATGAAAAAACTGTCGCTGATCGAAGTGCCGAGTTCAAAAACCCTGCCGGAATCAAAACCGAAACGCGCGACCAGCGTCCGGCTCTGGGGTTGATTTATGTTCACCTGAAGCCAGCGGCGGCCGTTCCAGGGGTAAAGCCGGGAAAAAAGCCGGAAAAAAGCATGATTGTCCATATTGCGGAAAAAATGATCGCGGGGCCCCGCTTCTTCTCCGGGGCGGCGTTCGCTTGCGGGTTTGCCGCCTTCCCAGTAATAATCATGATTTGAACTGATAACGTAAATATCCAGCATTTCGGCGGCGATGATAAAGCCCAGGGCCACGGCGACATTTCCGGGATTTGACAGAATATTTACGGGGATCGCCAGTTTTATTTTATCAGCGGAAAAATAATCGCCGAGTTCAAGGGCAAAGTTTTTGGCCTGATCCCATATTTCCTGCGCCATGCGCCGGGATACTTCGCTGCCTTCGGGCATATCTTCGTAGAAAAGTTTGGCGAACGGCTGGCCGTCACACCATTTGTCCCAGCCGTTGAAATTATCTATTTTGAAACGCTTCCAGTAATCTTTCAGCACGATATCGGCTTTTTCATGGAAATCGCCGCCGATAAAATGCAGGGGAATTCCCGGCAGTATATGTTCCAGGCATTCGGCGTATTTGAAAATCTCGATCGAGACGCCGTCTATACCGAAGTCATAAGTTACAAACGCCGCGCCGTCGGCAAGCCGGGACAGAAATTCCTTTTCCGTTAATTTCGGGACCGGGTCAGGGTTCAGCGCTGCCGGATCAAGAAATTCGGAAATATCCCGCCAGTCGTTGACCTCGACGCTATTTAGAACAGTTCTCAGTTTTGTCATGCGCCCTCCTGTATTTATTGCCTAACCTGATAGCTTATAATTAGCACACAAAAGGACTAATATCAAATCCGGGCGGCGGATGGCAGCGCTATTCGTTTCGCTTAAGTTCAAATGCGCAATGTTCAGGCAACAGATATTATTTGATGACGCAGGTACGGACAAATTCCGAGGGCGAAAGTCCCAGCCGCCGCTTGAACAGACGGCTGAAGTAATGAACACTCCGGAAACCGCATTTTTCGCTCGCGGCAGTAACGGAATCGCTTTTCGCCAGGAACAGCCTGGCCATTTTCAGACGGTAATCAATATGGTAATTGACCGGGGAAACCGCGAAATATTCCCTGAACAGCTTTGAAAAATAGGTGAAACTGAACCCGGAAACCTTCGCCATCTCTTCAAGCGAGAGGTCACTGGCATAATTCTCTTCGATAAAATCCCGGACCCGGTTAATCATTTTATAATTGACCGAACACCTTTCTGCCGCACGGTTCCGAAGATGTTCAAACAAGATGGCGATAATCGAAAGCGCTATCGATCTTACCGTCAACAGATAACCGCTTTCTTTCAGCGTATAAGCGGTAAGCAGTTTTGCAAACAGACTCTCAAGGTGCGGATGATATAGCAGATTGAATTTTCGGGGACAGGCCGCTTTCAGTCGGTTTTCCGCTTCAGCGTTTCCGGGGCCGAAAAGCGTAACGTGCAGAACATAGACATGCAAAGACTGGTCTTCATCGGCTTTTTCCTGCTGATAGCTTTCTCCCGGTTTCATGACGACCAGATCACCGGGCTGCAAATTTATCCAGCGATTATTTATCTTCACCGCACCTCTGCCTTCGGTAATGTACCAGATGTCAAAATCGTTTTGAATTCTTTCAAACGCGCTGCTTACCCAGCCCTTGTCATCCTTGAAAAAACCGATCGAGTTGACGGCCGGAGCAACGGCTTCATAAAAACTTTCAGACCACAGCTCAATTGACTGCTTCGGCATCCGCAACACCCCCAATAACCTGCAAAAATAATATAATGCAAAAAGAAAATAAATTAATCTAAATACAAGCACAATATAATATATTATAATAATAGCATAGTAATAAAATATCAACAAAGTCAATTTCAAATAAAGGGTCACGGCGATGGACAATGATTTGACATTTATAAGCGAATGGCTTGACAGAGCCTTTAAACTGGCGCTTACCTGGTCTGACGATAACGGGAGAATGTGCGACCGGTATGAAACCGTGTATTCGGAAAATTTCGCTCCCGCCTGCTGGAGTGTCGTTGCTGCGGGATTATACGTGTTGACGGATGAGAGGAAATATCTTGAATGGACAATGAAATGGGTCAGGCGCAGCTCGCAACTGATGAAAGAGAATCCGGGCCTGAGAGATTATACATTAGGTTACGCTTCCATGATCTTTCCTGTCCTGCGGGAGAAGTCAGGAGGTAAAGCGTTAAAGGAAATTCAGGAAGATTATGCAAGTTCATATACAGGTGAAAGGCCCGTATCCGGAGACATGCATATTGCGGCTCTTCAACTGATAGGGGATTTATATTGTTCACCCCACCGGGAAGATGCCGCCTTGGAGAGGAGTAAAAAAATCCTTGCGACAATTGAGCGGCGGATCAATGAACTCGGATTTCTTACAGATGACAATGCACATGGAAATTCAATCCCTCATATGCTGCTGACATGCAGTATTCTCTCCGTCATTCTTCTTGATGACGACTCCCAAATAAAAGACCGTGCCTTGTCTGTAATAGAAAAAGTCAATAAATGGCTTCGCCGCTTTAATGGGAATAATTATCTGCCCGTACAGGCGAACAGAAGTTATAATCAAATGTATACGTATCCCCTGACGGCGCTGTTGAATTTCATTGAAAACGGACACGACAGTATTGATCGAGTTAGGTTTTTGTGGGAATTTCAAACCCGCTTTGTTGATGAGAAAGGAATTCTCCGGATTACCCCTAATTATTTATCTTCTTATGCCGGCGCCGGTGTGGAAACTAATTACAACCGCCTGGACAATGACCTTGGGGCCGGTGCCGTGGGCTGGATCATTCTTCTGCTGCTTGCGTCAAAAAACCGGCAGGACAAAAAACATGAAATAAAAAAAGAAAATGGTATTACAGCTGATAATGACGCGGGTTTTGCTGTTTTTCACAAGGATAATCAAAGAGTATTCTTCGCTTTGAGGAACCATAAATGGCAGTATCATCTGCCCCTGCAGCCTATATCGATTTGCTTCTCTCAGCATTTAAATCCCTTTTGCGGGGCCAAAAGAAGCGGAACCAACAATCCTTACACAAAATTAATTGCGGACCTTTCAAAAGTAAATCCGCTGCTGGAGCCATACTGGGGGATATTCGGGAAAACCGCGGATAACGGCTATGTGATCATGAACGGCGAAGCGACAGCTTGCCCTGACGGCGGCTATAGACTTGACGGATGCGGAATCGAAATGGAATTCAGGGTAAAAGCCGAAAACGGTTCGTTATTTTTGCATTATCGCTATACCGTAACAGGAGCGGAGTCGGCGTTTTATGCTGTTCCAATATTGCTGTGGGACGGAAAAAATGAACTTCATTATGATATCGCCGGGAATTCGGCGAAACTCCGCTGGCTGGGGAGAGAATACAATTTATCCGTTTCAACTCCTGATATTTGGGCCTTATCAATGGAACGTTCTTATTCAACCGGATATGGCCTGAATGGGCATTTTATCATTCCTGTCAACAGACAAGGCGAATTAACAATAACGTTTGCTGAAACGGCAAATAACGGAGATCAGTGAAAATGAAGGGTTATCCGCTCAAGAAAAAATGGGAACGGTTGCGGACGCAGGCAGCAACAGCCGAAACAGTTCAGCCCACCGGGATCGATAAATCGTTTTACCTGGACCTGGCCGAAAAGATAGTAAGAACAGCCGTCCCGTGGCAAAGTGATGACGGCATGATTATCGATCCTTATTTTCATGCCGAGGCCAATTCCGGAAGCGCGAGATTTGTCGGCGCCCTGGGGCAATTGATCAAAGCGGGGAGGTGTCTGGATCTCATCGACGTATGTATAAAGAGTTATGAGCATTGTCTCGGCCGTCTGGACGAATTGGCGACCTGTCCGGAATTCTGGACCAAGGAAATGATGTACGCGTATGAGGCCCTTCACGACAAAATAGAAAAATCCAGACAGCAAAGGTGGCGTGATTTGTGGCTGCGCCATAAGCCCCGGGAGTATTACGCGTGCGCCGTCAAACAAATGACCAACAATTTCTGGGTTTTTGCCATAACGGGGGAATTTCTGAAAGCCAAACAGGATTTGAACGGCGACCTGGAACTGGTGGACGAGGGACTGGAAATATTGCTTCGGGATTTCACGGAATACGGTATGTATCGCGACCCCAATGACCCGATAGTCTACGATCTCGTGGTCAAGCAGCAGTTGTTTTTCCTGCTGGAACAGGGATACCGGGGAAAACATTACGCGGAACTGCGGGAAATCTGTGAAAGAGGGGCTATAAGCTCGCTTCTGACCCAGTCCGTGACCGGGGAAACGCCGTTCGGCGGCCGCAGCAACCAGTATCATTGGGTGGAAGGACACTTCTGCTGTCTGACGGAAAGCGCGGCCGCATATTTTAAAGCGCAGGGTGATACGCTGACGGCGGGGATATTCAAAAGAGCGGCAAGAACAGCGGCTCTTTCCACGAAAAGCTGGATATTGGATATGGAACCCTACCGCCATCTCAAACAGGGATTTCATCCCGCGACTTTCCATGGTATAGACAGTTACGGCAATATCGGCATTTATGGAATTCTGGCGGCCAGCCTTCTCGGAACAGCGTTCCACATCGCCGACGATTCAGTGGCGGAAACACTTACCCCGGCGGAGGCCGGAGGCTATGTTTTCGCCTTGTGGCCGGAATTCCATAAGGTATTCGCTTCCTGCGGCGGCTATCATGCGGAACTGGATACCAAAGCCGATCATCATTATGACGCCACCGGTTTCGGGAGACTGCATAAACAGGGAATGCGGCCGGAAAGCATTTTATCGGCAAGCATTGCGAGCGCTCCGAATTATGTCAAGAACGCCAAAGGCGCGGCTCATAACGATTCCCTCCTCTGGAAACCGGAAGGCAGCAAATCCGCCTATACCAGACTGGACTCCTTTGAAAAAGAAAATTCCGACAACCTGACAATTGGGCCGGAATGGACGGATACCGCCGGGAAAAAATGGCGGCTGGCCGATTTCGAAGAAGAGATCAAAGAAGTCAAATTGGACGTCCTGGAGGAAAGCGGAGACCAAGTCGAATTCAGGGTCATTTACAAAGGCGATCTGGGCGGCTGTTCCAAGGTTACGGAGAAATACCGGATCAGCAGCGAAGGAGTTCATTATGAAGCGGAACTTGACCGGGCCGATTTCGCTTTGCGGCTGCTGGCGCCGCTGATTATAACCGATGGCATGGAAACGTCGGACATTACAACGGATGCGGAGGGATTCCGGGTCAGTTACCGGAACGACCGTTTCAGTATCCGCGCTCAAGAAGGAAAATTCCGGATTTCCGACGAAAATCCCGCCTCAAACCGTAACGCCGTATATCGTGTTGGAGTGATTGAGGATAATAAAATATTCATTCGGAGCGAAAAATAATCATGAATACAGGAAACTTCGTTTCCAGATATTTATTGGAAGGGACTTGGAACAGTTTTTGCAGAACGGACGGACTCATAACGCCGAATTATGCCTTTATCGATGCTCTTCAGGCAGCCGGTTTCACTCATCTCGTCATTTTCTGGGGGGAGAGAGAAGATTTTTCCGAGGCTTGGAAAAAATTAATCTTCTATGCGCACGAGAAGCACATAAAAGTGATAAAAGGGCTTTATTTATTTTGGGGAACCGAGGATGGATGGCAATTTCCTGCCGTCCCCCGGAACCTCATGAAATGGGATAAGGAGAAAAAAATCCATATCGTCTGCCCCGGCAATACCGGAGCCCAAACATTTTGGAGATCCTATTATGGAAAGCTCTGTTCAGAATTTGAATTTGATGGGTTCATGCTGGAAACGGCGAGAACCGTCGATAAAGAATGTCATTGCGATAAGTGCCGTGAAAACAATATATATGCACAGGACCGTATAATCATAAACCGGTTTCTGAGCGAAATTCCGGAATCGGACCGGGAGTTCTCATTTGTTGCGGCGGCGCCGCAATCCGGGCAGGATACGCTTCTCATGATGAATGAATATAAAGCGATTGATCAACGGGTAAAATATTTTTTCAATTCCCGGATCAATTCATTGGAAGGACTTCAGTCCTGGATGAACATGGGGGAACGTTTCAGTCCCTTATATCGAACTGGTCGCTTCTTTCTGTTTCCGGACGGAAAACCCAGAAAAAATCAGGCCGCGTTCATTTGCCGTTCTTTCAAAACGGCGGCCGGAGCCGGGAAAACTGCCGTGGCGGTGGAATACCGGCTCAATGGCGGCCGGCACTATCCGTTGTCTTCAGACAGAAAATCTGTTGTAATTCCGTTTCGTCCGATTCCGGCAAGCCTTTTACTCATCGGGAAGGCTGCTGAAAATCCTTGCTTATCGTCTTCGGAGCAAAAAGCTGTTTTGAATGAAATCCTGAAACGTACCGTAAACGATTTAAATGATCCGCTGCTTCATTATTTCGGACTTAGCGGACCGAATGAAGCCTGAAACATCAAGGAGGTTAAAGTGGATACCGGGACAATTGACATTGTTCAGAACTATGAGTGGAATGATGTGACAGATAAAGGGACTTACTGTTTTGCGAACGGGTACCTGAACATGCGGGGCGATATCGCCTGTAAGCGGGAACTGGGCAGAGCAATTTGCGGCGCCGAAAGCGCTTTGGAAATAACTTTCCGGGTAATTCTGGGCAAATCCTGCTTTATTAATTGGGAAGACTCGAACGGCGCCATTGCGTTCCGTTGCATGATCGATGCGGACGGACAAATCAAATTTACCGACGGAGAAGGGAAAAATATAATTGATACCGGCTTGTATTTGACTTTTCACCGGGGTATCCCGTTCAATAATCCCAGGTTTAGAAAAAGCTATACCGTCATTTCCGACGAACATGTCCTGAATTTTCGACAGTTCGATCTGAGGACCGGCGAATTTATGGTTGTTTTCGACAATCAGGTTCCGGTCAAAATTACCATCCCGCCGCGGAAGAACGCCGATTTTCTGAAGTCCGTCGAAGTGCAGGCCGGGCCGTCCGCGGAACAGGCCGACTTCCGTTTGAAAAGCTATCGGGAATATTTCAAAACTGAACTTATTGCCGAAGATATTTTTCAACTGAATTGGGAGGCGCTTCCTGAAACCGTCTGGGGAACCCCTTATGACAATATTACCGGTTCCGAGTTTCGACCTAAATTCGGGCGCTGGCTGGAAGTTACCACCGGTTACGGTTATGTAAAAACCCGGATACCTCCACTGCGCAAAGGCTATGTGGAATTTGATTTAATGACTGAAGACATTGAAAAAGAATCGGTGTTCCTGATAGAAGAAGCGTCCGAGGAAATAAAAAACGGCGTGGCCTGCTGCGGTATTTATCATGGTAAATTCTGTTTTTTCAACGAAGTCCCCCCGGTGTTTTCAGAAATCCGGTATGCGGAAGACCTCGAACCGCTTCCGGGCAAAGTATATTTGCTCAGGCTCGAATGGGATTGCGATTTGAGATTCTGCAGTGTAAGCATTAACGGAATACCGGTCAGATTCGGCGGCAGGATCAGGCAGAATATTCTGAAACTTCCGAAAAACGGAGTCGACACTCTTACTATCCATCCCGGTTTATACGGAGCCCGGCTTTCCGAACTTGAAAGCCGCGGAAATGTGAAAGAAACGGCTGCCCCTTTACATAAGAGTTACTGGGGAGCTTTCAGAATAAAAAATAAGGAATGGTAATCATGAAATTCGGTTTTATCGGCGTCGGCGATTATGCGGCGACCCACCTTGCGGCTATTGAAAATGACCCGGAATTGGAACTGGTCTCGGTATTCGATGTCAATCCGGAAGCCGCCGGCAATACCGCCAGGCGTTTCGGGTGCGGAATTGCCGGTTCGCTAAAGGAAATCACGGAGAACGGAAAGATCGACGCGGTGATAATATCCTCTCCCAATTATCTGCATTTTGAACATTTCAAGGCGTGCGCCGCGAACGGCAAACATGTTTTAATGAATATTCCCGCGTTTACCGATGCCGCCGAAGCGGCGGAAATGGTAGATATCGTAAAACGGGAAAAGATAATATTCATGCCCGGACACAATACCAGGAAAAATCCGGCGATCGTTGAATTGAAAAAACTTCTCGACACCGGCGGTATCGGGGACGTCCATATGGCGGACAGCGTGGTCTCATGCGACCGCGGCTACCGGCTTTCCCCCGCCGAATGGCGGTTCTCGGCCGCAAAGGCGCCGCTGCTGCCTTTCACCCAGATGGGAATAGTATCCATTGATTTAATTCTCTATTTCTGGGGATGTCCTGAAAGTGTAAGCGCTTTCATGACGAAACGGGACGGGGCCGGGGATGCTCCCGACAGCGGCGTGGTTATATGCAAATATGCCGACGGCAGGATCGCCGAAATCGGCTGTTCCTATGTTTGTTCAGGCAGCTATGCGCTTACTTTCCGGGGCAGTAAAGGAAGCGTTGTCTGGGATCTTATGGATGAAAATTCAATTACCCTTAAACAGCGGCAGGTAAGCAGGAAAAGTTTCCCCCGGATATGCGAACAGCATTGCGAGTTGCGGGAATTCTGCGACTGTATCAGGAATGGGAACGAACCGGGCGTCAATGCGCTGGACGCCTACAATCTTGCGGAATTTTACGACTGCATTGCTCAATCGGTACGCAGCGGACAGGCAATAAAATTCAGGAACTACAGTCATGGATAAGCTGCTTATCATTCAGGGCAGTCCCCGGAAAAAGGGCAATACGGAATTCTGCTGCAACTATGTCCGTGAACGACTTGCAGCAAAGTTTGAGGCGGATATCATCAATCTTTATGATTATCGCATTCGGCATTGCACCGGCTGCCGCGGCTGCATGAAAAAAGGCAGCTGTGTCATTCAGGATGATGATTTCGAGTTTATCCGGAAACAGGTGTTCGCGGCCGACATAATTATTCAGGCTTCCCCGGTTTACTGGTACAGTCCACCGGGAATAATGAAAGATTTCATAGACCGGATGCATGGAACCTATATCTGTAAACGGCCGCTGAACGGAAAACGCGGCGCTATGATTACGGTTGCGACTGAGGCAGGGTTTGAACATACCGCAGAAATCCTCGCCTGCTGGCTGCGCCAGTACGGCGCTGAAATAGTGGAAAATGCCAGGATAAACGCCTGCGAACCTGGAGACGTCGCCGCAAACCCCGCCAATCTCACGGAACTGAACCGGCTTTGTGAAAGCCTTATGGTCTGAGATAACCGGTACTGCTCTTTCCTTTCCATACTGATTTCGACAGGAAGTTTGTCTGGTACAGGGGGATTGTAAAAAACCTTCAGTCCATCTGTTTGCGGCGGTAGGATTCGACTTCCCAGTTCTCGATGAAATCGCGCGCCGCATCGTCAAGATAGTTTATTCCGCCGAAGGCTTCGGCAAGCTGCTTTATCAAAGCGCCGTCTTTAGCCAGTTCCAGCGCCAGACAGGCTCCTGTGAGGTTTGGCCCTATGGAATATACCGTTCCCGGAGTTTCCAGGATTTTCGGATAATAGCCTTTTGCTTCTTTGAATTTCCGTATCGACTGTTCTGAAATACCGCCTTTGTGGACAAAGGATTTCATATAGACGATATGATCCGGGGAAATCGGGCCGTCCGCGGCTGAAAAAGCCTTTGCGCTTATTACCGCCTGCATTTCCGCGGCCGGAAACGCTTTTTTGAAAACCTCAAAATCACCGGGATTGAGTTCGATATCCCGTTCTTCCAGAGTCAGGGGAATATTCGCGGCCGCATATTCCTTCTTCAGTTCGGAAAAAATAAAAGCATAGATTTCCTGTATTCTTTCCGGCGAATTCCCGGCGACAAAGACCCCGTGGTTTTTCAGGAACACGATTTCCGGCTGTCTGCCGTACCGTTTACGGTAATCCGCTGTTTTGTCCCGTACCGCCTGATAAAGAGTGATCCCCGGATCAATATACCCCATCCATAAAGCCTCAGGGAAAAGTTTCCCGCAGACGGCTTCGCCGTTTTTCGCGCAGGTCATGCCGTTAACCGGCGCCGGATGAGTGTGAATGACATAGCGGCAGTCAAAAAGGTTATGCAGCGGGGTTTCCACCGACGGCCGCCCGGTTGAACCGGGACATACGGCAGCGGCCATGATATCCTTGGCCAGCGCTTCCCGCTGCCGGACGTCGCCGGAAACGGAAACTTCATCCATTTTCATGATTTTTGCGCGTTCCAGCGTTACAAATCTGTCCGGCGTAATTGTCCCCATTGTCGAACCGGAGGGTTTCACCCAGATCGTATTTTCGGTTTTGACCGACGAATTCCCGCCGCCGCCCTTGACGTATTCGCCGCTGCCGAATCTGCGGGTCAGTTCAGTAAGGGTATTGAGTAAAGCTTCCATTAACCGTTTCTCCTGTTCAAGACTTTCTTTTCATATTTTTCGACTTCCGCCAGCCAGTCAAGCCCGGCCGGGACTCCCTGCTGCGCGCAGTAATAATCCCAAACCCCGCTCAGCGGGAAGAATTTCTGTTCTTCCAGGATTGCCAGGCGTGAAGTATAATTGCCCGCGTTTTCGAGCCTTTTGAGTTTAGCGGACGGTTCCAGCAGCGCCGCGCAGAGCGCTTTCAGCATATTCCTGCTCCCGATAACCCAGGCGGCTATCCGGTTGATCGAGGCGTCGAAGAAATCCAGCCCGATATGGACCCGGTCCTGGAATTTGTTGCGGATTATTTCCTGCGCGATAGCCAGCAGTTCCTCGTTGTAGGTTACGACATGGTCGCTGTCCCACCTGACCGGGCGGCTGACGTGCAGGAGAATTTCATCGAGAAATTGCAAGACCGAAGATATTTTATCGGAAACGGCTTCAGTCGGGTGAAAATGCCCGGTATCAAGACAAAGCAGAAGATTGTTTTTAACCGCGTAGCCCATGTAGAATTCGTGAGAGCCGATCACGCAGCTTTCGGAACCGAGCCCGAACAATTTGCTTTCAACCGCGTCAAGATGGTATTTCGGGTCGAGTTTTTCAGCACACATTTCGTCAAGCGAAGCCTTGAGGCGGGCACGGGCGCCGTTCCGGTCAACCGGAATGTCCTTGAAGCCGTCCGGTATCCAGATATTCATCACGCAGGGGGAACCGAGTTCTTTGCCGATGTATTCGCTGATCCTGCGGCAGGCTTTGCCGTGCGCTATCCAGAAATTGCGGATCCCGTCATCATTGCTGCTGAGGGTAAAGCCGCTGTCCGCTTTAGGGTGCGCAAAAAAAGTCGGGTTGAAATCCATGCCCATGCCTTTTGATTTCGCCCATTCAACCCAGTTTTTAAAGTGTTCCGGCCTGATTCGGTCGCGGTCAACAAATTCGCCGCCGCTTTCCAAGTAACAGGCATGCAGGTTAAGACGGTGTTTGCCCGGGATCAGCGACAGGGCTTTGGCGAGGTCGGCACGCAGTTCCTCCGGGGTACCGGCGCGGCCCGGATAATTCCCGGTCGCCATGATCCCGCCGCCGCTGCTGCCGGGCTCGGCCACTTCAAAACCGCCGACGTCGTCCCCCTGCCAGCAATGGATCGAGACCGGAATTTCCTGCAACTGCGCCAGAGCCGCGTCCGTATCCACTCCGATTGCGGCATAGCGTTCTTTGGCTGCCTGATAAGCTTCGTTAACTGCCTTATTCATTTTCCGCTCCTGATTTGTTGAAAATTCCGCCAGGCTTTATTCCAGGCGGACATATTTCCCGGTTTATAAGTATCGATTTCAAAAGAGTCCGCAATTATTTTTCTCGCCGCCGCCGGGTCTTTAATATGCCCCAGCGCGATAGCCTGAACAATGAGGTTGCCCGCCGCCGTTCCCTCGCACGGCCCCGCCAAAACCGGCAGCCCGGTCGCGTCGGCGGTGATTTGGCAAAGCAGCTTATCCTGACAGCCGCCGCCGATAACGTGAATACGGTTGATTTCCTGTTTCTGAATGTCCCTTAACTGTTCCAGGGTTTCCTTATAGAGAAAACCGAGCCCTTCCAGGGCACAGCGGACATACGCGCCGTCGCTTTGCGGCGGGCGCTGTCCGGTCGCCAGACAATATTCGTCAATGGCGGTCTTCATGCATTCGGGATTGAGGAATCCCGGATTGTTGACGTCGATAAAGGTGCGGAACGGTTCTGCCTCGCGGGCAATGTTTTCCAAATCAGTATAGGAATAGTCTTTCGTAAAACCGTTTTTCAAACCGCGGACAAGCCACAGCCCCATAATGTTCTTCAATAAACGGAAAGTCCCGGCAACTCCGCCTTCGTTGGTAAAATTATATTCCCGCGCTGCCTCGCTGCAGACTGCGCTTTTCGTTTCGATCCCCATCAGCGACCAGGTGCCGGAACTTATATATGCCCAGTCCCGGCCTTCAGCGGGAACGGCGGCGACGGCGGACCCGGTATCATGGGTGGCGGGCAGGATCACCGATACCGCCGGCAGGCCGGTTTTTTCCTGAACGGAAGAAAGCAGCGGGCCCAGCACGGTCCCCGGCAGGCGCGGCCTTTCAAAAAGCCCCCGGTCTATGCCAAGCGCGGCAAGCAAGGCGCCGTCCCAATCGCAGGTGCCGCTGTTCAGGAGCTGGGTAGTGGTCGCATTGGAATACTCATTGGCCTTAATTCCGGTCAGGCGGAAATTCAGATAATCCGGGATCATCAGAAAACGTTTTGCCCGGCTGATATCCCCGTTTTTCCGTGCCGCCCATAATTGATAAAGCGTATTGAACTGCAGAAACTGGATTCCGGTTTTGGCGTAAATATCACGTTTCGGCACCAGGCTGAAGAATTTCTCCATCAGCCCGTCCGTTCGCGAATCGCGGTAGGCGCTCACCGGACAGGCGATCCGGTCGTTTTCGTCAAGCAGGACATAGTCACAGCCCCAGGTGTCAATACCGATCGAATCCGGCGGGGCGTCGAGCTGCCGCGCCGAAATTTCCAGTCCTTTGAGGATTTCTGCGAAAAGCGCCTCGACATCCCAGCGGCAATGGCCGTTTTCCTGCCGCATAGCGTTGGTGAAACGGAATGTTTCATCTAAAACCAGAACAGAACCGTCAAAGCTGCCGTGAATTATCCGGCCGCTCCCGGCGCCGATATCGACTGCCAAATAATTACACATATAAAACCTGCCCTGCGCTTAGGAGTCATTCAAAAATAACTGAAACTTTCTACTGGCGTCTCAGGGGCACTTTCGGCTCCGCCGCTTCGTTACAAAGCGCTGCGGCTTTGCTCCTCACCGGCGAATCCAAAATTTCTCCCTGATACCCTCAGGATAAAGTTCCACTTATTTCTTCACAACTCCTTAGTTATAATTTCCGTCAGATTATTAATTTTACAAGAAACACGGAGATTTTTCCTTGATTTTTTCGACAAAAAACAGCACAGCAGCGACAACCGAATGTGTCAACGGCGAAACCGGCAAGAAAATTTTGTATTGTAAAACACGGAAGAACCCGAATAAGGCGGTTGAAACGCAAAAATATCTTTAAGCGGAACATTGTGCATATGAATCTAAACCGAAGCGGATGAGGCTACAAAAAACAAGCTTGACCGCTTAGGCGAGACTCATGCACATAATACATCCGATCCCGGCAAGTACTCCCAGGATTTTCCGGAAATTCAACTTTTCTCCCAGCAGCAAAAGTCCCAGAGCCCAGGTGCCCAGAAAACTCATTTGCGCTATCGGCAGTACCACCGCGGCATCCCCGTACTGCAGCGCCAGGGCCATGAACAGCACTATCCCGCAGATAAGCAGCCCGGAAAGCACGCCGTAACTCCAGCTTTTGCCGCCCGCCTTGCCGCTTAAATGTTTTTCCCTGAACAAAAGATAAACCCCGCCGCCGATAATCCATAATACTCCGTTGATAAGCAGCAGAACATTTCTGTCCGTTCCCTGAAGAAATGCGTATTTATAGCTCAAACCCATACCGGCCCGCAATAAAGCCGCGATCCCGACCAGGTAGAAACCCAGTTTCGTCCGGTCAGCCGTATCGCCATGATATGATACCGGGAAAAACATCAGAACCGCTGCCGCCGCAAAAGCGATCCCGGTTATTTTCAAAGCCGTAACGGTTTCGCCCAGAAGCCAAAAAGCGCCGAGAGCGACAACAACCAGGTTCAGGCGGTAAATTGTCGAACATACTCCGACTTCGTTATGACTCATGCCTTCGATCAGCAGAATATTGGCCGCCACTGAAAACAGCCCGGAAACGATTCCCCAGAACAAAGTCGTTCCGCTGAA
>JAQUOK010000002.1 GCA_028717165.1 Victivallaceae bacterium
GGTGATCCTGAACGCCATTGAAGGCAGGGAACTCCCGGTTTACGGCAAAGGGGACAATGTGCGGGACTGGCTCTATGTGGATGACCATGCCAAAGCCCTGGCTCTGGTTCTCGAAAAAGGTGTTCCGGGCGAAACCTATAATGTCGGCGGCGGCAATGAGCGTACGAACCTGGAAGTTGTTGAAACTATTTGTGCCGTTCTTGACGATTTGCATCCCAGAAGTTCGGGAACGTATCGTGACCAGATTACATTTGTCAAAGACCGGCCCGGCCACGATAAACGTTACGCGATTGACGCAACGAAAATAAAGCGGGAACTGGGATGGGAACCTGAAGAAAGTTTTGCTGCGGGCATTCGCCGGACGGTTCGCTGGTACCTCGACAATGAGTGGTGGTGGCGGCCTATCCGCGAAGTCAAATATTCAGGCCGGAGGCTGGGGCATAAGTAAAGAAGGAGAGGTGAGAGGTGAATAACGGCGAATTCCAGGCATTATCTCGTTGTTAATCAACAGGGAAAATGTCTTTGGGGTACGAAGGTTTAATATGTTGTCAATGAGAAAAAATGCCGTTAATGTACCTGTATTACTTGCTGCCTTATTGTTTTTGCTGAACGGGTGCGATTCGGCGGAAAAATCAGGTAAGATACCTGGCGGTTCAAATTCAGCGCCTAATCCCTCATTTGAAGAGAGCAGGGTTTTCAGCGGCGGGATTTCCCGGAAAGAAAAATCCTTTATAGAAAAGCCGGTTGCCTGGGTGACCCGGGGGCAGATCTTGAATGACTGTACAGGCTGGTCTGCCGAAGAAGCGCACAGCGGCACCCGTTCTCTCAAAATTGAAAATATCGGCGGAACTGTTGCGTATTGGGAAGGCGCTCCTGTAGTTCTGAGAGATAACGCGAATGCCTTCAAATGTGATGTTTGGACGAAAACAAAGGAAATGCGGGATACCGGGAAAGGTAAATTCCGGCTGGCTTTTCATGTGTTTTATAAGAGTGGAAATTCTTCAGCGGAAAAAATTAGAACATTTTGTGTTGACCTCCCCAGAACGGTTCATGACTGGGAAAAAACGTCGGGAAAAATATTTGTCGGAGAAAAAATAGCCAGAATTATTCCATGTCTCTATTTTTCAGAAATGGCCGGTACGGCATGGTTTGACGACATCAGTCTGGAACCGTATTTTGATAAAGGGAAGGTTTTATTTGCCAGCAATGTCCGGAATGCGTTTGCCGGGAAAACAACAGTTTCTTCTGACGAGGATGGCGAAAAAATATATTGTTTGGATGGGGCCGGACAAGCAGTCAGCAGGGATTTTATTGCCGTGTGCCCTGATAAAATCTATAAACTTTCAGGCCGGTTCAAATCCGCTTCCGGTAATAACAGTCTTATCTATTTTGGTTTTATCCCTTATGACAAGAATAAAACATACATTGGCTGTCATGCCGTACGATACATAAAAAATACTGAAACTGAACTGGCAAAAAAATGTACCGCCAAAGATAATGTCATATTTGTAAAAGACGCTCGCAACTGGGTGAAAAAAAATTCCGCCTGTATTGTTTTTGAGGTTGACGATTCAGGTAAATACTCGGATTTACCCAATTTCAATTATTCTTCTGCGGGTATAGAGAAAATATCGCGTGAGGACGGGTACTGGAAAATCGAATTGAAAACCGGTTGCCGGAGGACTTATCCCGCCAATACAAAAATCAGGGAGCATTTTGACGACGGAAGCGGAACTTATATTTACAGCGCCGCTAAATGCAGTAAAGTTCCCGACAGATGGACAGCATATGAAGGAACAGTCAGAAAGGATAATAAACATTTACCTTGTATATTCCGTCCCGGTACCGAATATGTAAAAATAGTTATTCTACAGACGGGAAACACATTACTGGATTTTAAAAATATAAAACTGAAAGAATTTTAAACTCAGATATTGGGCGTATAAAAAAAGATGCAGATCAGAAGCAGAAGAAAAACAACCGGAAAGAATATTTTTATCCGATACATGACACTTGCTCTGGCAATGGGTTCCGGGCTGTTAATGGTTCCCCTTTACATCAGATTCATTCCTCTGGATGTTTACGGTGTATGGCTTGCTTCCGGAAATATCCTTGTCTGGATTGGCGCAATTGATCCTGGTTTGACCACTGTATTGCAGCAGCGGGTAGGCTTTGCATACGGAAAACGGGATTTTCGAACGATACGGGATGTGGTTGGTTGCGGTCTGATAATCTCGGCGCTGGTTTCTCTGTTTATAATTTTACTGGGAAGCATTGCCGCCTTTTATTTGTCTTCATTGCTTAAGTTGCCTGCGACGGTGGATGTCTCAGTGATTGTATTGGCTTTTTTTCTTGCCGTAGTCGGGAATTCGCTCAATCTTTTTTCTTTTTCCATTTCTGCGATTAATCAAGGTTTGCAGAGCAGTCTGGGGTATGGGTTGGTTTATATTATTGTCACCGCGCTGGCGCTCGTTTTGCAGATAATCCTGCTTCACAGGGGCTTCGGCATACTTGCTCTTGCGATTGGTTCAGTATTTTGCGGCACTTTCTATATACTGGGGCAGTCTTCCTATCTTATTTGGAGATTTACCGGCGAAAAAATCGGTTTCCGGTTCTCATTCAGCAGGTTTTCCCAGATGACAAAACTTTTATCCTATACTTTTCTCGGACGTGCCGCCGGTATAGTAGCCAATAACTTTGATTTGTTTATAGTTGCCCGTTTTCTGGGGCCGGAAAGTGTGGCGGTTTTATCTTTGACCCGCAAAGCCCCTATTATTGCCAGGGAACTCGTCAATCAGCCGAGCGTGGCTTTCATGCCGGCGATTTCTCATTTGGCCGGGGCCGGTGAAATGGATAAGGCTCAGGATATTCTCATGCGCCTTATGCGTATTTTGATCTGGGCACTTCTCGGAGTACTTGGAGGACTTATCGCTTTGAACGGTGATTTTGTAAAACTCTGGGTGGGCGCGAAACTTTTTGCCGGCAAGAACATCAATCTCATGCTCTGTATCGGAATTTTCATTAACCTGGCGACCTACTGTCTCGGGTCGATTATAATTGCTCTCGGAAATATCAAGGGAGTCAGCATAGCAAACCTGATACAGTCCGTATTATTTGTTATTCTGGTAATTTTCGGTACTGAATATTTTGGCCTCTGGGGTACGATTTGGGCATCTTTGATATCTGTTTGTGCTGTTACTCTCTGGTATTACCCGAAATCTTTTTCCGAAATTTTCAATCTGACCTTCAAGAACTGGAAAAGTTTTATTTATGAAAGTTTATTGGCTTTGACGGTTATGACCGTTTTAATAATCGGTTTTTCGTTTTTCGAAGCGCAGGACTGGTTACAATTTCTGGGTATGGTGATTTTGTTCTGTTCAATTTATGCCGGTTCTCTTTATGCGGTCTCAAAAAATTTCAGGAGGGAAATGGAAAACATTTTAAAATTATTAACTAAAATACGCTAAATTGCAGGATGGTCTGATGAATAAAACCAGGGATGTATCTTTAGAACTGCCGCAGGAGTACCAGAGCCCGCGTTTCCCGGAAAGCATTGATTTTATCATTCCCGGCTTTGAGAAAGTTTACCCGCCGGGACGAAGCAAAACCCTTGCGCTGAAAAAACGCGATTGCCGGATCTGGTATAATGAGTTTATCGACAGGATACTTGACGCCTGCGGCAGGCGGTTTTTGCCTGTATGCAGAATGAGCGATGGAGAATTTCTATTTCTGCTGGGAGAGCAGCCTTTTGACAAGCGGCTGCCGTTCTGGTTGAAATTGAGGCTCCGTCTCGGCAGGTTTAAACACAGCATACTTTTAAGAGGCGGTCTCGGGGCATTTACCCAGGGACATTATCATTCGGGAGAGTATTCAGCGGAAGAATGGCGCAAGGCTCGCCTCGAACTTCCGGAAGCAATACGGAAAATCAGTGAGAAAGGTATATTGGCATGGCATTTGAACTATGAACGTGAACCGTTTGCTGAAAGATATTTTCCGGTACTTGGCGAGTGGTTAACAAAAAATAACATTATTGTAAATGGCGATACCTACTATCCGTTTTATTTCGTATATGCTATGTTAACCGGTACGCGCCGGCGGGAATTGCTCACGGGGCGCAGAGTACTGGTAGTCAATGGCGCTCTGGACGAAACCAGACGAAAGATCACTGAAGGGTTAAAACGGGAAGGTGTGGCCGAAGTTTACTGGTGTTCAATTTCATTGAGACGTTCCCTTTATGATACGGTTGATATGGAACCTTTCATCGGCAAAGTCGATCTGGCGCTGGTCGGCGCCGGAATCGGGAAAGCGAATATTATGTTACAGATGGAACCGCTTAATGTTCCCTGTATCGATGCTGGGTTTATATTTGAGGTATGGAAAGATCCGCAAAATAAAGGAGTTAGATCATTTACGGTATGCGATGATGATTAAGCTAAGACAGTATTTTGATCATGGGAATTAATTTATTCAGAGGTTTTTAATGAAAAACGAAACGTTTTCTATAAGTCCGGATGCAGGAAAGCAGGAAGGCAATCAAAGTTGGTGGGAAAATAATCCTATGACTTATGACTGGGAGGGAATGCGCTCTCCCGATGAAGGCACAAAGGAATGGTTCAGGCAGCTTGACGAGGAATTCTGGACTATATCCAAGGTTTTCGCCCATCCTGATTACCCCCGGTGCCTGCCGTTTTCAGAACTGGTTGACTATGAAGCGTTGAAAGGGAAAAAAGTTTTGGAAATAGGTTGCGGTTCCGGTGCGCAGGCGGCGGTTTTCGCTAATGCCGGGGTTGAGTTTACGGCAATCGATTTGACGGAAAGGGCTGTGGAAATGACTCGGCGCCGTTTTGAGCTTTTCGATATAAAAAACGCTAAGGTAATGCAGGCGGATGCGGAAAAGCTGCCTTTTGCCGATGCTGAGGAGCTGGGGAGTCATTCACCACTCCGCGCATACCGACCGGATCGTGAAGGAAATACTGCGGGTTTTGAAACCGGGCGGCAAATCCTCGATAATGATTTATCACCGTAATTCGGTGCGGTATATTCTTTACGGGCTCTATCAGGGGATCTGCAAAGGCAAGTTCATTCGTCATCGTTCCCTGTATGCGGTAAATATGACTTATACGGACGGACATATAGCGCGACATTATACCAGAAAAAGTGCGGCTCGTCTTTTTAAAGACTTCAGTTCCGTCAGGACGCGCGTAATGGATTGTTCAGTGCCCCCGGTGATGCCCGGATGGGGCAGGCTGACCAGGCTTTTTCCCGGAGTAATGCAGCCTTTGAACCGGTGGATAAACAGGCGCTGGGGCTGGTTCCTGTTTATCGAGCTTGTAAAATAAATCCGGGAATAAAAGTAGAAAAATTAGTCCCGGCGGTATAAATGGTCGTTAAAATCAAATCGTCAGGCTGAATTTTCAGCCGTAAAATCAGAAAATATTTTCATGGAGTTTCCTATGGACAACGGACAAGAAGTTATTCAAAAGTTTTGGCGCTCAAGAGGTTCTGACGCAACTTGGCTTTCCGGACAGCGTTTGTTTGCAAATATAAATTGGATAATCCCCAAAGTTCAGCAAAACACCGACGTGATTATGGATATAGGGGCCGGGTCCGGTGAATTGACAATGGCATTGGCATTATTTTTAGATTTTAAAAAATGTCATTTGTTAGATATTAACGAAAATCTGTTGAATGAAGCCGGAAAAAAAATTCATTTCATTAATCCCAAAGCTCAGATATATTGTAATGCAATAGATATTAGCGACTTAAAAGAATTTTCCACTGTTGATCTGTGCTTGTGCCTGGGGGTTATTATTTATCTTCTTGACGATGATATTCTCAGGAAATTTCTTGCAAAGATTAATTGTAAGCAGTTATTTTTAAGAGCGCCTTGTACGTTGAAAGACGAAGATGAAGAAATTTGTACATATTCAGAGGCTTTGCAAGCAAAATATGCGGCAAAGTATCGTACCGTTAATAATACTGTTTCTATAATTGAAGAGTTTTTTGCAATAAAGGAATATGGACGTGTCTTTCCTGATTCCATAGAAAGTAAATTCGGCACTAAGCAATACATGTTTAACTGTCTGCCAAGAGGTTGATGATAGTATTGAGACTCATACAGGGCAAAGCTAAAGTCAAGCCGGAATAAAACAGTAAATTATTCTTTTGAGGAGGAGCAATTCATGGTAAAATACAAAATTGTGGACATTTCTTTGTTAAAACCCCATATTGAGGTAAATCCCGATTCCCAGAAACGAGTACTCAACGAATTCATTTATTCAAATATTATTCAAAAAGCAATAACCATTGATAAATCAACGAAGATCATAATTAACGGTCACAACCGTTATGCGGCTCTTTGTGAATTGGGCATTAGAAAAATTCCTGTTTTTGAAATAGATTTGGATATTGACATCGATAATTCAGACATTTTGGCTGAAAATATTAAAAAAGCTGCCAATTCCGGTATCCTTTTGCCTCAAAAAACCCAATACTATATTAAAGATCAAAAGCTCAATGAAATTGAACCGGATTGTTTTATCTCTCTGGATAATTTAAAAACCAAAGTTTTCACGGTCGGAGTATTTGATTTGTTCCATATTGGTCACGTCAATATGCTTAAACGCGCTAAGGATCTGGGTAATTATCTGATTGTCGGAGTGCAGTATAACGTCCATAAGTACAAAGAAGCTTCATTGTATTATTCGTTTGAACAAAGGGTAGATATTATAAAATCTCTGAGATATGTGGATCTGGTTGTACCTTATGAGGATGTCGGGGACAGGATCGAATCAATAGACTTTGATATTTTTGCAAAAGGTCCGGATCAGGATCATAAAGGATTTCAGAAGGCTTTTGAATACTGTTTGAAAAACTCTAAAAAAATTATCGAGATTCCCAGGACTGAAAATATTTCGGCATCTGTCTTAAGGAAGTCCCTTATTCAGAAATTCTAGCCGGGAATTTGCTGCAGGCAGAGGCCGCTGAAGAAGAACGGACATTCTTCAGTTGATCTGCTGTTTTTTTCAAATAAAGACAATCTGTAATTACATTTTAAGGGACGGGAGTTCAAAAAAGTATGAATAATTTGTGCAAGAGAATCTTTAAAAGAGCAATCCGTGATATGATTACGCTTTTTACAAAACGCCATAAAAATCGGATTCTTTTTATTTATGAGTCATTCTCCGGTTCGAACAGCCGCGCTTTATGGAAATTTGCCGATGATGCGGCCAGGGCGAAATACGAGATGTGCCTTTATAAAGATTCATGTGATGAAGGTAAAGGACTGGCTCATTTTGTATCAAAACACCGGTTAATAGCCTCCGCCCAGCTGATTATTACCACGCACGCATCGTACAAGCCGAGCAGGAAACATATTCATCTGCAATTATGGCACGGGGGGTCAAATAAAAAAATTGGAGTAATGGAAACGGCTGGTAAAAAAGGACGGTTCGTTCCTCCCAAAGCCTGGTTGAAAGTTGATTATATTATGTCGTATTCAGAAACGTGCACTACTTTTTTGAACGCATGCATGCCTACCAATCCAAACAAATATATCATTACCGGCGCTCCGAGAAATGATTTTCTTTTTTCTGCCGACGGGCGGGCGAACCTGCGTAAGATATTCGGGGATAAAGTCAGTGACGGCAAACTGATTTTCTTCCTTCCGACCTTCAGGGATTATTGCGGCCAAAAACAGGGGGACAGAAATTACGACAACCTGTTCGGATTTAAAGATTTTGCCGCCGAAGAATTTTACGATTTCCTGAAGAAGAATAACTGTCAACTGATTTTTAAACCGCATCCGCATGAGGAAGCGTTAATTCTTGAATATCTGGGCGGACATTCTTTGGATAATGTATTGATTATCAGGAACGACGACCTTGTTGCCAATGATTTTGACTTTTATGAACTGCTGAATGCCGCTGATCTTTTGATAACGGATTATTCTTCAACATATTACGATTATCTGCTGCTTGAGCGGCCGATAATATTCGCGCCTGTCGACCTTGAGTCTTATCAGGCCGGAAGAGGCTTTTTAGTGGAATCGTTTGAAAGTTGGGCTCCCGGGCCGAAAGTATTTGACCAGCAGGCCTTGCAGGATGAAATCAGCAAATGTCTGGGCGATGAAAATTATTACGGTGAAAAGCGCACCTGGCTCCGGAATTTGCAGCATCGCTACAAAGACGGAGAGTCTTCCCGGCGTTTGTGGAAATTTATAGATGCTGTTTTAACAGAAAGGAAGTAGTTGCCGGATGTGCGGAATTGCCGGAATATATGGTGTTTGTGATAAAGAAACCGTTGACAGGATGGTGGAAGTACAGTCACGCCGCGGCCCGGACGGGCGCGGGGTATGGAGCGATCAGGAAATTCCTGTTACCCTGGGGCACTGCCGGCTTTCAATCCTTGATCTGTCGAGTCAGGGGAATCAGCCGATGTCTTATGCCGACGGGCGCTTGTGGATTACTTACAACGGGGAAGTCTATAATTTTAAAGAACTGCGCACTGAACTGGAGAAACTTGGACACCATTTCCATTCAAACTCCGATACCGAGGTCATTCTCGCCGCATATTGCGAATGGGGAAGCGAATGTGTAAAAAAGTTCCGCGGCATGTTTGCTTTTGCGATAATTGACCGATGCCCTCGGAATGGGGCTCCGCAACTCTTTCTCGCCCGGGACAGGCTGGGCATCAAACCTTTACTTTATTTTGACAATAGATCCGAGTTCTGTTTTGCTTCTGAATTGCGGGCCTTGCTGGCAAGCGGGAGAATTGATAAAAAAATAGATCCTGAGGCCTTGCTGGACTATTTGGCGGTGGGTTCGGTATTTCAGCCCCGGACAATAATCAAAGGAGTCAAAACGGTTCCGGCTGCTCACTGGATGGAGGTGCGGGGTCATGAACGGAAACTGGTGAAATACTGGGATCTTCATGAGGACACTGCCGGTCTGCGCAAAGAATTACAGGACATTCCCTTTGCCGAGGCATCATTGCGTCTGAAAAGCATTCTTCAGAATGCCGCCCGTTATAATATGGTTTCGGACGTACCGGTGGGAGCTTTTCTGAGCGGCGGAATCGACTCAACCGCGGTTGTCGGCTTCATGGGGGCGGTAAGCGGCCATAAAATCAAGACATTTTCGGTAGGGTTTGAAAATAAGCACCGGGCTATCGATGAACGCGGCTATGCCAGAATTGCGGCCGGATATTTAGGCAGTGATCATCAGGAAGTAGTAGTAACTTCTGATGAAGCGGCAAAAATTTTCACAAATGTGGTTGCGGATATCGACCAGCCCAGTTTTGACGGAATAAACACCTGGATAGTTTCCCGTGCCACGAGCCGTTCTGTTAAAGTCGCCGTATCGGGCTTGGGAGGGGATGAAATCTTTGCCGGTTACCCGCATTTTCGCAGACTGGCTGAAGATTCCGGGGCGCCTTTCGATAAATTCCCCGTGATTTATAATATTTTGGAAAAAGCGCATAAACTGCGCCCTAACTTTTTGACGCTGCGCTTGCTTTCAAAATTTTCTAAACCTGTTGAACGTTTGTCGGCGTTGCGGCGTATTTTAGAAAATTTCGAGATTGAAGACGACGTACGCCCTGAATTTAACAGGTTGTTCCGTAAACGTATTGTTGAACGATACGAAAGGTGGATGCTCTCAGATGCGGATGAGATTCAGCAGACCAGTTATGCCGAAGTAAATGCTTATTTGCAAAGTACTTTACTTAGAGACAGCGATGTGATGAGTATGGCGCACAGCCTGGAATTGCGTCCGATGCTTCTGGATCATCATCTGGTTGAATTTGCCTATGCGCTGCCTCCGGAGTATAAGTTGAAGGAAAAAGAAACCAAGCGGATATTTGTCGATGCCGCTTCCGAATATTTGCCGGAAGAATTAAAAACGCGTTCCAAGATGGGCTTTGAGATGCCTTTGTCCGAGTGGATGGCGGATGAGTTGCAGGAGCGTTTCACAGCTCTTTTGCATAGCGATAACGCCGGGCTGTTGTTTAAACCGGCTTATCTTAAAAGAAATATTAATTTGCTTCGCCGTGGAAATCCGCCGAGAGCTCTTTGGGCCTGGGGAATACTGCTTTCCTGGCTGAATGAAAATAAGGTGACTTTAGAATGAAGGATTTCCCCGGATGAGAAAAAAAATTCTTTATATCCAGCATGCCGGCGAATTAGGCGGCTCGTGTATTAGTTTGCTCTATACTCTTCAGGGGCTTGATCAGGCGAAATTCGAACCTGTTGTAGCATTGATTCGTCCCAACGAGAAACTGGTAAGTTTTTACGAAAACGCGGGATTCCAAACGATTGCAGCGCCGGGTATTTATACTTTCGAGCACACTACCGCTTCGCATGCGTGTTTAAGTTCTCCGCTGGGATGTTGGGCTCTCATGCAAAGTCTTATTCACTGGCGGCAATCAATGCGTCTAACCCTGGACCTGGCGGCCAAAGTGAATCCCGACCTGGTTCACCTCAACTCCGTCGTTTTAGTCCCTTCGGCGATGGCTTTGGCAAAAGCCGGTATTCCCTTTGTCTGGCAGGTGCGCGAAGCGCCGGTGAAAGGATATTTCGGCCGGCGGACAAAATTTATGAGTTCGCTCCTGAAAAGATACGGAAAAGAACTGATCTTCATTTCCGATGACGACTGTGAGCGCTGGGTGCAGAAATCCAGAGGAGTTGTCGTAGCCAACTTCGTGGATCTGAAAAAGTTTACTCCCGACTTTCCCGCGGGGGATATAAGAGAAAAACTGAAGTTGCCGGAAAACGGTAAAACAATACTGTTTCTGGGCGGAATTTCGCCAATAAACGGCCTGCAGGTACTTTTGGAAGCCATCTGCCGGGCACGGGAGTCGGTTCCCGGCTTGGTTTGTATTGCGGCAGGAATGAATATTGCTTCGTCCGGCAGATTAATTTCCAGGATATTGCGAAAGGTTCTGCCGTTTCTGGGAACCGGAGTGCCGGTGCAGAAAATTGAAAAGCGGATTTCTGAATTGAACCTGGAGAAAAACCTTAGAATCTTGCCTTTTCAGAAGGATATCAGACCCTTTATCGCGGTCTGCGATGTGCTGGTGTTTCCGTCGACAGTCCCTCATTTCGCTCGTCCCGTCATCGAGGCGGCGGCTATGGGAAAACCTTCGATAGGTTCCGATATCGGCGGGGTTAACGGGTTGATCGAAAATGGGCAAACCGGAATTTTAGTTAAACCCGGCAGTGTCGGATCTTTGACTGAGGCGTTGAAAGAAATCCTGTCCGATCCGGAAAAAGCCGCCCTTATGGGACAAAACGGCATCAGAAAAGCTCAAACTGACTTTAACCTGAACAAGCAAATCAAAAAAATAACCGGAATCTATGATTCAATTTTAAATCCCTGAGAAAAATGAATATTGAAAAAAATTATTTGAGAAACAGTTATTTTTATTCCATTACTTTTATCTGCCTGGTTAGTTTTTTATTGTGTTTTTTAAGCGTTAAAGTGTCAGTGCTCTGCAGCCTGATCCTGGCTTCCTGGCTCATTATACGCGCCAAACCGGATGCTTTGCTGGGGCTGTTTCTGCTGTATTTCGTCAGGTATTATTTTTATTATGTCGATAATTTTGTAAACGTGATAGGCGCGACAACCATGGCTTTACGGGAGATTTTGACTTTTGCCGGTTTCCCTTTACAGGTTGATTTCCTGATCTGTTTTCTCGTCGGTTCCCGGGTTATTGCGGAATGGCTTTTTTATCCGGAAACTTTTCGCGGCAAATTTTCCCCGTTAATTTTCATCCTCTGGTTATTAGCCTTTCTGCCGGTGCTGGCCGGACTTTATTATGAGCTGGATACCAGGAGTTTCAACTGGACGGGGGGAATCCGTTATCTGTTGATCACGGGCAGTTATTTTTACGGTTATATTTTAGCCGCAAATTGGCCGAAAGGGGAAAATAAGTTTTTGCTTTATCTTTTCCTGCCGCTGGTTTTTGTCATGCTTTCCCTGATGAACCTGCATCTGTTCTGGTCTCATCACGGCTTTTTATTTTTGGGGCTGGGAGGAGCGTTTGCCGTTTATTTCCTGCAGCAGCAGGCAAAATTCAAATATCGTTTTTCAGGCCTGCTTTTGGGCGGTTTAGCAATAGTTTATGCGGAGCAGGCGTCTTTAACGATAATTTTGATTGTCTCTCTTGCCGTTTTGCTGGCCTATGTCAGTATTACGGAAAGAAAGTCGGCATCAAAATTCCGCAATTATATCGTCAGATATGTCGGCGTTATCGCGGTTTTATTTATCCTGGGTTTTACGATCTATCTGGTTTACTATGGCCTTAGTTCTTCCGACTATGACCCGACGGAAATGTACGGCTCTTATACGGGGGATTTATCGGAACGGATCAACGCCAAAATATTTTCAGACCGTTTGCCTTTATGGATTGCTGCCGCCAGACAGATCGTGACGGAACCGGAATTTTTTGTGACTTCCGTCAGATTTCTCGAATTGCCGGGACGTGACCAGCTCTGGATGGTCAGTTGCCACAATACCATATTGGAATCGTTAAGGGTCAACGGCTTATTTTCCGGAACGGTCATGCTTATTATCATGTTCATTGCTTTAAAAAACGGCTTGAGAGTATTGGAAAATTCAAACGATTCGATTCTCAAAAGCGTGACGGCGGGAGTTTTGGGAACCGCTGTTATTGGAATGATAACGGGAATTTTTCCGATTGACATGACCGTTGGTTTTTGGTTATGGACTCTCATTGCCCTTTGTCATGGTATTTTTCTGGATGATGCCGAACCGGTTAAAAATGAGAAATTGTCCGGGGAGCATCCGGCTGCGGAACAAGGAGGAGGGAAATCTGATTGACGGATTATTTATTATGGCTGGGCGGAGTTTTTGTGGAGGATGCCCTTAAGCATCCGGCGGTCAGTACTGCCGCAAACCGCTGGCAGAAAGGGTTGCTTGAGGCGCTGAATCAGAAGCATTTCCCGGTTTTTGAACTCCTGCATTTTCCCGAACCCGTATTTCCGAAGGGGAAATTGCGGCCTGGCGTCCCGAATGACGTTGCTTCGGATTTTGATAATTGCCTGGTAAATTACTGGAATCTGCCGGTTTTTAGGACTATGGATTTGCGTCGGGTATA
Source organism: Victivallaceae bacterium (assembly GCA_028717165.1). Lineage (GTDB taxonomy): Bacteria > Verrucomicrobiota > Lentisphaeria > Victivallales > Victivallaceae > JAHOYW01. The sequence continues at coordinate 13,117 of JAQUOK010000002.1, forward strand.
CCTCAAGGCTTTCAGAAATATTTGTAAACGCCGGGGAAAGCCGCTGGCGGTATTTTCCTATAACCCGACGCCCTGGGCGGCAGCCGTGGGACTGTATGCGCAAAAATATTTACAGGTACCCTGGGTTGACGTCTGTGCTGATCACTATGAGCCGGGGCCGGGCTGGGAGTCATACAGTCCAGGAGCGGAGAGGGCCGCGGGGCATGTATTTTTGTCCTGTCACGCGTTTAACAGTTGTCCGTACTGGCCAAAAATGCATCTGGACGGCGGAATTAACCGTTTGCGGTTCGAACCGGATGCGGAGAATTCTCCGGCGGAGGATAAAAAAATAATTTTGTATACCGGAATGCTGAATGCATGGGGCGGAGTCAGTTTTTTACTTAAAGCCTTCCGCCTGATCAGCGGTCCGGATATTGAACTTTGGATCTGCGGGCCCGGAATCAATTCAGATCTGGAAGCCGCCCGCAAATCTGATCCCAGAATAAAATTTCAGGGGCTTGTTTCTGAAGAAAGACTGCAGCGGATTTACCGGCAGGCAGCTGTCCTGGTTAATCCGCGGCCGAATAATATTAACGGCAATACGATGAATTTCCCTTCAAAAGTCCTCGAATATCTGTCATACGGGAAACCGGTTGTCAGTACCTGGACTCCGGGGCTCAGTCCTGATTACCGTGAAGTGCTTGAGGTACTGCCGGAAGAAAATGAACGCTGCCTGGCGGAGACGCTTCAGAATGTATTGCAATGGCCTGATGAACGAAAAAAACAAAATTCAGTTGCAATCGGCAATTATTTATTGAATCATAAAACCTGGGAAAAACAGTCTGACAGATTGGTCGACTGGCTCAGAAATGACGTTTTATTAAACTTTAAGCAGGATAAATGAAAATATATGGATATTGATAAAACACCGGCAAATAAAATCGAGCTGGTAATCTCCTGGTCCGGAATTCCGGCTTATGGGGCTCGTCTGATTCGGGCCGGAATAGAAAAGCTGGGCCGGCCTGTTACCGTTATAGGAACCAATCCCCAGATAGCCGTCAAGGATACGGAAGATATTCTCGGTCAGAAAATTATCTGGATAGATGATACCGGCGTCAGTTCCTGGGCGGAACTGAATCTGCCCGTTCCGGATATATTCTTTCAGGGCGGATGGAACCTGCCTTCATTCAATAAACTGGGAAAAGAAGTGATAACCCGGGGAGGTAAAGTAATCGTCCTGAGCGACAACAACTGGAAAAATTCTTTTCGTCAGTGGCTGGCGTTCGTCAAATTCCGGCTGTTTATGCGGAAATGGTTTTCGGCGGTCTGGGTTCCCGGTTTATCGGCGGTCAGATTAATGCGTTTTATGGGGATGCCGCCGGCAAAAATATATAAGGGACTATATGGAAGCGATCATGCCTGTTTCAGCCCCGGGCCTCCTCTTTCCGAAAGGGAAAAGCAATTTATTTTCGTCGGGCAGTTTATTCCGAGGAAAGAAATTTCGACTTTGGTAAAGGCGTTTAAGGAATTCCATAAGAAATTTCCCGACTGGGAACTGCTTATGTATGGAGCCGGGGAATGTCGGCATCTGCTGGAAAATATTCCCAACCTGACAGTTCATCCGTTTGCGGATTCCAGAACAATAGGTGAAGCCTTCAGACAATCAAGGTTCCTGGTTTTGCCCAGTTGGGAAGATCATTGGCCATTAGTGGTTTCAGAAGCCGCATGTGTCGGTTGCGGATTGATTCTCAGTAACAAAATCGGAAACCGTCATGATCTGTCAAATGAAAAAAACGGATTTATTTTCAAGGCAGGTTCTTCTGAACAGCTGGCAGGGAAAATGGAGGAAGCGGCTTTGTTTTCCGATGCGAGGCTTAATGAAGTATACGAGGCAAGCAGGCGTTTTGGAGCACAGTTCGGATTGCCGCAATGGGGTGAAAAGTTCTGCCGGATTGTAAATGATTTTCGGCCGTCGGCTGAAGGGCATTCGAAATAACAATAACGCTGCAAATAATAAAGAAGAGGTTTTCCCGAAAAATGAGAAAAATACTTGTTACCGGCGGTGCCGGTTATATTGGCTCCCATACGTGTAAGGCGCTTAAAGCCGCCGGTTATATTCCGGTTGTATATGATAATCTGTCTCATGGACATAAAGACTTCGTTAAATGGGGTCCGTTTGAATATGGTGATATTTCGAATCCGGAGAAACTCGATGCGGCGCTGAAAAAACACAATCCTGAAGCCGTAATTCATTTCGCGGCATTTGCCTATGTGGGCGAATCAGTTTTGGACCCGGCTAAATATTACAAAAACAATTTGGCCGGCACGATAAATTTACTCGATTCAATGTTGAAAAATGAGGTCGGGAAAATTATCTTTTCGTCAACCTGTGCAACCTATGGTTGCCCGCCCGGTTCGCCGATATGTGAAAATACAAGTCAGAATCCGGTGAATCCGTACGGCAGAAGCAAATATACGGTGGAAAAGATTTTAGAGGATTATGATACGGCATACGGGATGAAAAGCATTGTTTTGCGTTATTTCAATGCGGCAGGTGCGGATCCGGACGGTGAAACCGGGGAGGATCATACCCCTGAAACCCACCTGATCCCGCTGGTACTGGACGTTGCTTTGGGGAGAAAAGAAAAAGTCACCGTAATGGGAACGGATTACAATACGAAAGACGGCACTTGCGTGAGGGATTATATACATGTCGCGGATTTGGCTTCAGCTCATGTAGCAGGTTTGGAGTATTTGATGGCGACAAACCGGTCAAGTGTGTATAATCTGGGAAATTCGCAGGGTTATTCAGTTCTTGACATAATTAACAGCGCTGAAAAAGTTACAGGACAAACCATTAACAGGGAAACGGGTAAAAGACGGCCGGGGGATCCGGACTGTCTTGTGGCTGATGCTGAAAAAATCGGCAGAGAGCTTGGCTGGAAACCTGAATATGGAGATATTGAAAAAATAATCCGTGATGCCTGGAAATGGCACCAGTACAGATTCGGATAGGAACTGAAAATCAGGGGACATAAATGATTATAAAGAAGCTGCTTGCCGCGATGTTAACGACGCCTGTCATGGGAAAGCTTATATCGTTTTTTTACAAAGGAAAAATTCCTTTCCGCGGTTTGAGGTTTGACACTTGCATTCCTGAAATATCACCTGAAACCAAAGCTCAGATTTTCTTCAGGATATATGAGAGTGCGGAAATTCGTTTCATACAAAAATATTTGCCGGAATCCCTGGATGTCATAGAGCTGGGAAGTTCTATCGGAGTTCTCTCGACGGTCATCAGGAGAATGCTCGATAAAAATAAGCGCCTGATCTGTGTTGAGGCCTGCCCGCAGCTCAGCAGACAAATAGTTGTCAATTTGAAACAGAATAATTTATATCATAATGTAAGCTGCCTTAATAAGGCAATCAGTTACGATACTGAAGGGAACAATAAAATATATTTTAACCCGGGAGATTTATCGACTACCGGAACAATAGACCGCGAAGCCAAAAAAAAGAATGCAGTTGAGGTTGAAACTGTTACTTTGTCCGGTTTAAAATCAGATTTTGATATTGACCGGTATACACTTGTTATGGATATAGAGGGGGAGGAGGCCTCTATCATTAATGAAGATGCGGAAGCTCTCAAAGGCTGCCGGCATCTTTTTGCCGAGCTGCACGATTCAAATCGTGACGGTACTTTGCTGACTGTTGACACAATACTGCACAAGCTGATCAGCATGCATGGTTTTGAACTGGTTGACAGATATTATAATGTAGTTTATTTAAATAAGAACAAAAACGGTATTGGGAATTAATACTTTAAATAAGATACATGATTTCAATAAAATAAGGGAGGTCATAGTGAATAGTAATCCCAAGCATTACCTCGTTACCGGCGGCGCTGGATTCATCGGCTCTCACCTGTCTGAAAAATTAATTGCCGGCGGCAATAGAATTACCGTTATTGACGATTTATCTACCGGCGATATTCATAACCTGGACGCGATAATTGAACATCCGCAGTTCAATATAATCATCGGTTCGGTATTGGATTCTGACTTGATGGAACCCCTGGTAAGGAATTGCGACGCGATATTTCATTTAGCTTCGGCGGTCGGGGTTAAACTGATTATGGCCCGGCCGGTGGAGACGATTGAAAAAATATTTGACGGTACTGCGGTCGTCTTTAAGTACGCCGCCAGATACCGCAAAAAAGTCCTGATCACAAGTACCAGTGAAGTATACGGTAAAAGTAAGGATGTCCCGTTTAAAGAAGACGGAGACCGGGTGGAAGGTTCGACCGCCATGCATCGCTGGGCGTATGCCTGCGCCAAGTCGCTGGATGAATTCCTGGCGCTTGCGCATGCCAAGGAATCCGAGCTTCCGGTCGTGGTTGTGAGGTTGTTCAATACGGTCGGGCCGCGTCAGGCGGCGGCCTACGGAATGGTAATCCCCAACCTTATCGGCGCGGCGCTTAAAGGACTTCCCCTGAACGTGCACGGGGACGGTAAACAGACCAGATGTTTCTGTCACGTGGCTGATGTTGTTGAGGCTTTATGCAAATTAATGACGGATAAAAAATGTGAAGCCAAAGTCATAAATATCGGTTCAAGCGATGAAATTTCTATCCTGGAACTTGCCGGAAAAATTATAAAACTTACGAACAGTAAATCTGAAATCAAGCTTGTACCTTATGAACAGGTTTATCCGAACGGCGGTTTCGAGGATATGCAGCGCCGGGTGCCGTCCATTGAACGAATAAAAGGACTTATCGGCTGGCAGCCGCAGAAAAACCTTGATGACATTATCCGTGGCGTAGCTGAAGAGATCAGCGAAAAACTGAAATTGAAAATTTGAGTATTTCCATCTGTCTTCGAAATGGAAGAAAGAAAAAATATATTAACAGTATGCTGTGTGGCTGAAGAAGGTCGTTTCGGCGGCCCGGCGCATCGTATAACACAGGTTGTGAAAGGTCTGGAGGTATATGGCCATGGAGTTAAAACCCATGTCGTATATCCGACCGGCGATTCAGAAAGATTCGGACGCGAGCTTGCGGCGGGAGGAATACGACGTTCCGCCCTGAACATCACCCGTTTGAGTAAAGAAAAGAAAATATTTCTGAAATACGTTATTCGTTTTGTCCCTGAAATACTTCTGCTTTATTCATTGTTCCGCAGGGAATAATTCGACCTTGTCCAGGCGAACGGTTCTCAGCAGTTCAAAGCCGCCATCGCAGCTAAACTGGCGGGAATTCCGTTGATCTGGATACTGGAAGATGAGCTTATGGCCGGCAGCGTGCGGAAGGTTTGCAAACTGCTGGCCGGACATTTGGCCGCAGGCGTTATTGTCACGGGCAAAAGGGTTTATGATTATTATGTCCGTGGAACCGCGCTTGAATCCAAACCGCTTGCCGAAATTAATCCGCCGGTGGATACGGCGGCTTTCGATCCGGAAAAAGCCGGATTCAACGAGGAACTGAAGCAGAAAAAAGGCAGTAAAATTGTCACGGTTTCAGGTATCAACGTTACTAAAGGCCTTGAATATTTTATTGAAATGGCTTCCGTACTGGTCAAGAAATATGATGATTTGACTTTTTATATTGCCGCGCCTAAATTCAAAAGCCAGGAAAAGTATTACCGGCAGCTTGAAAAACTGATAAGGGATTGCGGTTTGACGGAAGATAATATAAAGTTCCTCGGTATGCTGGATGACATTCCGGCATTTCTGAAAAGTGCGGATATTTTCGTTTTCACCTCGATTTCCGAATCCGGCCCGATGGCGGTATGGGAGGCGATGGCAATGAGTAAACCTGTGGTTTCAACCGACGTCGGAGCTGTCAGTGAAAATATGGAAAACGGTGAATCAGGATTTATCGTACCGGTTAAGGATCCTGCAGCTCTATGCGAAAAGGTTGAAATCCTGCTGAAAAATCCCGCTCTGGGCAAAGAAATGGGTAAACGGGCGAGGGCGGCAGTACGGGAAAAACTTGATATATCAATAACCGCCGGCAAATACGCTTCTTTTTACCGGCAGATATTGAATATTTCCCAAAACTGATCCGGAACTACCCCTTTATTTTTTTTACTGAAAAATCTTTTTAAAACTTTTCAGCCGCAGAAACATGAACTATATTGAAACAGGCAAACTTAGATTTTTTCATGGAGAGAGGATATGAGAAATTCAGAACAGACTGAAACCGTTGTCTTAATCCCGGCATATAAACCGGAACAGCACTTGGTAAAGCTGATTCAGGACCTGCATGCCTTAGGACAACGGGATATTATCGTTGTGGACGACGGTTCCGGGAAAGAATTCGATTCAATATTTGCTGAGATATCTTCCCAATGCACAGTTTTACGCCATGCGGTTAATTGCGGCAAAGGAAGAGCTTTAAAAACCGGCTTTAACTATTTTCTGCTGAATTATCCAAATGCTGTCGGCGTTGTTACTGCCGATGCGGACGGACAGCATCGGCCAGAAGATATTATCAAAATTGCCGGTTTGCTGAAAAAAGAACGCAATAAAATGATTCTCGGAGTCAGAGAATTCGGTTCCGGCGTCCCGTTGCGCAGCAAAATAGGAAATATTCTGACCAAATACGTGTTTTTTGTGATGGTTGGGTTGAAAATATCCGATACCCAGACCGGATTGCGGGGGATACCGGTTCAGCTTATACCTAAGCTGCTGACGATAACTCATGATCGTTACGAATATGAAACCAGCATGCTGATAGTTAACAGAGAGCTTAATCTTTCCGTTATTGAAGAACCGATTGAAACGGTTTATATAGAACAAAACCGCAGTTCACATTTTAATCCGATACTGGATTCCCTGCGTATTTACTTTTTAATCATCCGCTTCAGCGTATCTTCTATTCTGGCAAGTATTATCGACTCCGCCGTCTTTCTATTATGTTTCTGGCTTGGCGGCGAGATTTTATTTTCAATAATATGCGCCCGCTTTGTTGCCGGAACATTCAATTATATCTTTAATAAAAAAATTGTTTTCCAAACCTCAGGAAGCTATTTAAAATTCATAAAATACTGGTTGCTGGTTATCATCCTCGGCGTCCTTGCCTATTACATGATCAACGGGCTTTACCATGCTACTAACATCAATATCGTAATCATCAAAATATTCATCGAATTATTTTTGTTCATAATGAGTTTTATAATTCAACGTTTCTGGATCTTTTCTTCCCCGGCGGAAGAGTATGTTGAAGCGGAGAACTCGTAAACACAACGACGGGGAACTTGTAATATAAATGCAAAAGTTTTATATTAGCGTGGGAGTCTTTAAAAATATTTTCGCAGGATGAACTGCTTCCGGGGGGCGGAATATTCTGTTTTCCGCACCTCTTAAACAAAATGGAAAAGGAGAAAACGGCTTATGATTACTCTTATTAATCCCTACATATCAAGTATGGAACGCTATGGTAAAAATATAGGGGACATTGGCGGACATCAAATGCCGCTCGGAATCTTTTATCTGGCAAGCTACCTCAGGAAAGACGGTATTTCGTCTATGGTAATTGACGCGGAGGCCCGTAATCTTGTACATGAAGAAGTCATAGAAGAACTCATTAGTAACAAATCTGAAATTGTGGGTATCACCAGCACGACCGTTGCATTTAAAAATGCAAGGTCTCTGGCCAAAACTATCCGGGCTGAGTTGCCTGACGTTAAAATTATAGTCGGCGGCCCGCACATGTCCGCGATGCCGGAAGCAACAATGAAAACCGGCGATTTCGACTACGGCATCATAAAAGAAGGTGAAATCCCCTTTTCCCTGCTTTGCAAATTCCTGCTATCTGATGAAGGTTCTCTGGATGACATTCCCAATTTGTATTATTTCAAGGATAATGAACTGGTTAAAAGCGCCAAAACCGTGGTAATCGAAGATATGGACTCCATACCTTTTCCGGCGAGGGATTTATGTCCGGATTATAATGTGTACACTCCTCCGGTGGGCGCTTATAAGCAACGTCCCGTTATGAACATAATTACCAGCCGGGGATGTCCCTATCAATGTATTTTCTGCGACAATAACACTTTCGGGCGGAAAACGAGGTTTTTTTCCGCAGAATATGTATTCAATGAAATAAAAGAAGTCATTACTAAATACCACGCCAGAGAAATTGCTTTCCTCGACGATACTTTTGTTATTGATAAAGAGAGGCTTTACCGGATTTTTGAACTGTTGAACAATGAAGGAATCCATTTTTCCTGGACCTGCATGACAAGGGTAAACAATATTACGTTTGATCTCTTGAAATTCATGAAGGACAACGGCTGCTGGCAAATCAGGTTCGGAATTGAGAGCGGCAGTCAGGAAGTTTTAGATTTCATCAAAAAAGGCATAACCCTTGAACAGGTGAGAAAAGCAACTCAGTGGTGCAAAGAACTGAACATTATGACCACCGGTTTTTTAATGTTTGGGCATCATATCGACACGGAGAAAACACTAGAAGAGACAGTGGCCTTTGCTTTGAGCCTGCCTTTAACTGACGTAGTTGCAACCATAAATACTCCCATTCCCGGCACGGAATCATACCGCCTGGCACGTCAATACGGAACTTATGATGAAAAAGACTGGTGTTCTCTGAACTATTGGACTCCGGTTTTCGTGCCGAAAAATCTTACCCGGGAAAAATTGATACAAAAACAGGCCGAGCTGTACAAAAAATTTTATATGCGTCCCAGGGTAATACTGAACCAACTGAAGAAGATACGTTCAATGTCTGCGGTCAGGATGCTGATAAAAAATGCGATCTTAGGTCTTAAATTTACCTTGAATCGCAAAAACGCCTGATACCAATATGACTTCTTTTTAATAGTTTTTCAATACCCCGTAAACAAAGAGCTTGACTGATTAACTAACTGAAAAATCAGCTGTTCCTGTACTTTCAGGTTTGGAGACAATTAATGCAAGCAATACATTTTTTCCTGTTATTCATCTGCTTCAGCGGATTCTTTTTTTTCTGTAACAGAAAACTTAAGATCCGTCCGGCGCTAATCCCTGCATTTATATTTTTCGGGATACTTTCGGTTTTGTATATCGCTGTCATATTTGACCGGCTCCGTCCCGCGGCTTATGTAATTTCAGGAGCCGGAATTTTTCTTTTCATATGGTATCTTTTTAAATATCGAAAATCAATGCGGGATATTATTGCCCTTTTCCCTGTTGAATTTTTATATTTCATTCTGCTTTCGGGGTTGCTGCTGCTTTCATGTTATTATACCAGGTTTCACAGTTGGGATGAATTTTCTCACTGGGGCCTGATTGCAAAGGATATGTTTTTCAGAAATTCGATAAGGGAAACTAATATATTATTTAAAGCTTACCCTCCAGGCACAGCGGTATTTCAGTATTTCCTTTGTTTTATGTATGGAAGCTTTCATGAAGGCATAGTTTACTGGAGCAACCTTCTGCTGACGCTTTCCGTCTTCTTTATATTTGTGGATCCTATTAATTTCAAACGTATTCCGCATTTTTCGGCGGGCTGTTGCTTAGGGTTGTTCTGCGTGTGTTTTTATTCCAATCCTCCAATAATCTCATCAGTCGTTTTCTGGATTGCCGCAGCTTTGATTGCCTCTGTAACCGCTTTCCTGATCGTATACAGGAAAAATAAATATTGTATAAAATCCTTCCTTTGTCTCCTGCTCATTTTCATATTGTTCTTTTATGCAGTGACTTCTTTCGGATGGCTCCGTGTAATATGCGTTGATACATTGCTGGGAGTGGTCTTTGCCGGTATACTGGCATTGTATTTTTCCAGGACGCTTCCTGAGAATACTAAATTATATTGCCTTATACCAATGGTATTTGCTTTGTTTGCAATAAAAAAATCGGGCTTGTTTCTGGCAGTTATTGGTGTGACAATAATCGTTATGGAACAGCTTATTCGCTACTCGCATTTATTCATAAAACAGCGGATGCTGAAGCTCAAACCGCGTCACAATTATAAAAAGATCATTGTAAAAAGCATATGGATACTGCTCCTCATTGCCGCTCCGTTTACAGCAAATCGCCTATGGGAAAACCATTTGCGGCAAGCTGAAATCGGGAAAATTTTCAATATGCGCAGAATTAAAGCGTCCCGAATAATAGACAGCCTTTCCAGCTCCGCAACGGCCAGGGATAAAAAAACCTATTCTGCTTTCAACAAGGCAATTACAGATACTAATACATCCAATTTGTTATTTCCCGAAGACAACTATGGAGGCCAGGCATGTTTGTACATCAATAGAATATTCCCAAGCGGTTCCCAGTCAAAGTATATTTCCTGCTGGATAATTTTTCTGTTTTGCTTAGCGGGGTTTGCCTTTGTTGCGTTCAGCCAGAAATCCTTTGTTAATCTGGTGCAGATATTTGTCGCCGGGAATATCTGGGCAACGGGATATTTTCTATATGCGTTAGGGCTGCTCTTTATGTACTTATGCCTTTTTACGGAATATGAAGGGGTGCGACTGGCATCGTTTATCCGTTATATGAATACTTATAATGTCGCCGGAGTATTATTCCTGTCGTTTCTGTCTGTTCAGTCTCTGCGCTGGCGAAAGGTTAAAACGCCGGCATATTATATGTTAATTATTCTTTCGGTTCTTATTTTGTTTGGAATTTATTTCATGAAAAATGAAAGTACAACCGTTTTTCGCAATGAATCCAATTCTCAACCAAGAGACGGTGTAGAAAAAATTTTTAGAAGCATTCCGAAGATTCCGCCGGGCAAAAAGGTTTGGATTATATGGCAGAATTCCAATGGTTACGAATTTGTTATCACAAGATATTTACTTAATCCCAATCCGATAGGTATTGGGCCCTGGTCGTTGAAAATAAATAAAGAAGGTTTATATACTGCCGGCTGGACGCCTCAGAAATGGGCGTCAAAACTGTCGGACTGCGATTATCTTTTTTTGGGAAGAACCGACGAGGCATTCTGGGAAGCATATGGGAAGTTATTTGCTCCGGGCGTAAACTGCCGGAAATTTTATTTATATAAAGTAGAAAAAGCAGATAAGAAGATCTCGCTTGTTCCGGTATCAGGATCGTTTAATTTTGATGAAACTGCTAAAAAATTTATTTCCGTCAATTCCAAGGTTGAAAATCTGGAATTTAACGGCTTTTTGAATTTTTCCTGCAAGGATAATGTTTGCACCCTCCAAAAGAACACCTCGAATTATGTAAGGGTGTTTTTGAAGGACCGGGACGTTGCCGGACTGTTTTTTCAAATGACGGCGGAAGGGGACAATGAATTGCTGAGCAGCATCATGTACAGCCCCACATGTGATTCCTGGGATGAAATATATATTAAAGAGAATACCGGTTATTTTGTAAAGCACTTTCCTCCCCCGAAATTATCTGATGAAAAACCGACAAAACAAGAGCCTCAGAAGCAGGATTCTTTGGGCTTTGCGTTAAGAAATAAAGAAAAATTTGTCGGGAAAAAGATCAAAATAAAATCGCTTACTTTATCGAAATACAGGGATCCGATCAGGACAAAGGAATTGTCTCCCCAACTAGGATATTTTATAAAATGTAAAAGTGTTCGGGAGAATGCTCCTTCAGTGAAAATTGAAGAAATTAGCAATCTCCGTACGCCGGAAACGATAAAAGTCAACACCATGTATTTACTGAAGATAGCAAAAGGAACACTGATACTCGAAGAATTCCTTGCCCCGGACAACAAAAAAATTATTCCGGCGGGAGATAAGGTCATCATAAAGGCGTTGCCGAATATGGATATAATATACTACGAAATTCCCTTATAAATAATCATTGCTTGGGGCCGCGGCCAAAGCGACGGAACCAATAAAGGCGCATTCACTAAGGAATAACTATCATATATGACGGAGTAAATGATGAAAGACATGTTTAAAGACAAGGTTTTGTTGATTACGGGCGGTACCGGTTCTTTCGGAAACGCCGTTCTTGATCGTTTTCTGGATACTGATATCGGGGAGATACGCATATTCAGCCGCGATGAGAAAAAACAGGATGACATGCGTAAGAAGTACAATAACCCGAAACTGAAATTTTATCTCGGCAACGTCCGCGATCCGCAAAGCGTTGACAGCGTTATGGCCGGCGTCGATTATGTCTTTCACGCTGCCGCTCTCAAGCAGGTGCCGTGCTGCGAATTTTTCCCTCTGGAGGCGGTGAAAACCAATGTTCTGGGAACCGAGAACGTGCTTGAGGCCGCCATCCGGTACCGGGTGAAAAAAGTTGTGGTGCTGAGTACCGACAAGGCCGTATATCCGGTCAATGCCATGGGGATGAGCAAGGCCATAATGGAAAAAGTGATGATCGCGCGTTCCCGCAATATTGCCGGGAATACGACCGTTATCTGCGGTACGCGTTACGGCAATGTCATGGCGTCGCGCGGTTCGGTCATTCCGCTTTTTGTCGAACAGCTCAAGGGCGGCAAACCCCTGACCGTTACCGATCCCAATATGACCCGGTTCATGATGTCGCTGGAAAACGCCGTAGTGCTGGTGCTTTTCGCTTTTGTGCACGGCAACCAGGGGGACATTTTTGTTCAGAAGGCTCCGGCCTGTACTTTGACGACCCTGACCGCCGCCCTCAAGGAAATTTACCACCGGGATAATGAGATAAAAGTAATCGGTACCCGGCACGGGGAAAAACTTTATGAATCGCTGGTCAGCCGCGAGGATATGGTCAAGGCTGAGGATATGGGGGATTATTTCCGGATTCCGGCGGATACCCGTGATCTGAACTACAATTTATATTTTTCTGATGGCGAACCGGAACTTGCCGAGGCGGAAGAATATCATTCCCATAACACCCGCCGGCTCAATATCGAAGAAACCAGAAAACTTCTCCTCAGTCTGGAATTTATCCGTAATGACCCGGAGGCGGGGCGATGACGCTGAAAGTCGGAATAACCGGTCAGGCCGGTTTTATGGGAACCCATCTGTATAATTTTCTCGGCCTGGAAAAAGACATTGAACGGATCCCTTTTGAGGATGCCTTTTTTGAAAGTGACCGGGATTTGCGGGATTTTGTCCGCCGCTGTGAGGTGATCGTGCATCTGGCGGCGATGAACCGTCATCCCGACATGCAGGTCATTTATGATACCAACATGCGGCTGGTGCGGCAGCTGACCGCCGCCATGGAAGCGGAGGGGGTTACGCCCCATGTCATTATGTCCTCATCGACCCAGGAGGAACGCGATAATTTATACGGCCGCTCAAAACGCGAAGGCCGGAAACTGTTCGATGGATGGGCGGCGCGCGCCGGGGCGAAATTTACCGGCGCGGTGATCCCGAATGTTTTCGGGCCGTTCGGCAGGCCGGACTACAATTCGGTGGTTGCGACTTTCTGTTACCGGCTGACGCATAATGAAACGCCGCGGATAGATGTGGACGGTTCCGTCAAACTGATCTACATCAACTCATTATGTCGGGAATTCATAAGGATTATCCGGGGAGACGTCAGGGACAATCCCTGTTATGTCCCCTGCGATGCGGAGAAGAAAGTCTCGGAACTGCTTTCATTGCTTAATTACTTTAAGGAAAGCTATTTCGACCGGCGGATCATTCCCGCGTTCAAGGACGGTTTTGAGTTTGATCTGTTCAATACCTTTGTCTGCTATATAGATCACGGCAGTTTTTATCCGGGCGCATTGACTCCGCACACGGATGAACGCGGCAGTTTTGTGGAAGTCCTGAAGCTGGACAATACCGGCGGTCAGGTTTCGTTTTCGACCACCCGCCCCGGCGTAACCCGCGGCAATCATTACCACACGCGCAAATTTGAACGTTTTGCGGTAATAAAAGGCAAAGCGCGGCTGCAGCTCCGCCGTATCGGTACCGGGGAAATTCTCAATTTCGATATTGACGCGGAGCAGGGGCCGGGATTTGTCGACATGCCGGTCTGGTTTACCCACAATATCAGCAATACCTGCAACGAGGACGTTTATACGGTATTCTGGATAAATGAATTCTACAACCCGAACGATCCCGACACTTTTTTGGAGGAAGTACAAAAATGAAAGCCAAAAAACTGAAAATAATGACGGTGCTGGGAACCAGGCCGGAAATCATCCGCCTGGCGGCAGTTATCTCGACTCTGGAAAAGTATACTGATCATGTCCTGGTCCATACCGGGCAGAATTATGATTATGAACTGAACCAGGTATTCTTTGACGAGCTTGGAGTGAGCAAGCCCGATTATTTCCTGAACGTAGACACGTCTTCTCTGGGCAAGGTTCTCGGTGAAATACTTATTGAAACGGAAAAAGTTATCCTCAAAGAGAAACCCGATGCGTTTCTGGTTTTAGGCGATACCAACAGTGCGGTGTCGCTGATGATGGCGAAGAGGATGAAGATCCCGACTTACCACATGGAAGCCGGGAACCGTTCTTTTGACCCGAATGTCCCCGAAGAAACCAACCGTAAACTGGTTGATCATCTTGCCGACTTCAATCTGGTTTATACCGAGCATGCCAGGCGGCATCTGCTGAGCGAGGGACTGTCTCACCGTTTCATTTACCTGACCGGCTCGCCGATGCGGGAAGTCCTGATGGGCAAACTGGGAAACATTGAAAAATCCGGTATTCTTGAGAAACTTGAACTGAAGGAAGGAAAATACTTTATCGTCAGCGTCCACCGTGAAGAAAATGTCGACAGCCCGGATAATCTGCGCCGGGCAATTGCCTGCCTGACGCGGCTTTACGACGAATATCAGCTTCCGATCGTGGTTTCCACTCATCCCCGCACCCGCAACCGGCTCGAACAACTGGAACTGGACATCGCGTCCAGGAACATACGGTTCCTGAAACCTTTCGGTTTCTTTGATTACAACAAGCTGCAGATGAATGCGTTCTGCGCGATTTCCGACAGCGGTACGATCAGCGAGGAATCGGCGATTCTGGATTTTCCGGCCGTAACCCTGAGAAATTCCCTTGAACGGCCGGAAGCGCTTGACGCCGGTTCTATTTTGCTTACCGGACTCGACCCGGAAATTCTTTCGGCGGCGGTCGGGGTTGTTACGACCGAACGGGAACTTTTCCCGCAGCGGGAAATACCGCGGGAGTATGAAGTCGGAAACACTTCTCTGCGGGTCTGCAAATTCATTATCGGAACGGCTAAACTGGCGCACCGCTGGCGTAATATGGATGCGTTCAGCCGTTATGACTGGGAAAAAAAACGGTAGGATATGCGCAAAATATTCGGCAGAACCGGAATATATCTTATTCTGATCGCAGTTTTGGCCGGCGCGCTTCGAATTGCCCGGGCGTTACAGGAAGAAAGATACAGTACTGACGCGTATTTTTATTTCCGGATTGCTAAAGACTGGGCGCGCTATGGAGCGGATTACGCATATTTGTACGATGTGGCTCATACTCCGCCGCTGCTGCCCTGGACAATGGCGCTCAGTTACGATTTGGGCCTTACCCCCGAATATATTGCCCTTGGCCTGGGGATATTGCTGGGCATGCTTATGCCGCTGGGCGCTTTCTGGGCGGCATCCAACCTGTTCCCGGAACCCAATGAGAAAAACCGGAATTTCATTATCGGAGGCCGGTACGCTTATGCATTACTGGCGGCTTTTCTGGTGGCGGTTCACCCGTTTTTCATCAGGATAAGCGTCAGTTGCCTGCGGGAGATACTCTACCTGCCTCTGATGGTTTTCGGAATAGCTTCCGCCTTGTCCGCAATACGCCATAAATCCCTGGTGAAATGGTGCCTTTTTGCCGCTTTTACCGCATTGGCCAACCTGACCCGCCGGGAAGGGATAATCATACTCGGAATATTTTTTGCCTGGCAGTTGGTCGAATTTTGCGTTGACCGCAAAGCTTTTCTCAAAGATATCCTTTATTATTTTTCTTCGGCGTGCTGCGTATCGGCTGTTTTCCTGGCGATTACGCTCCCGGTTATGTACGGTCTGAGCGGCTCGTCATGCGTCTGGTCGCCATTACTTATCAATTTGCAGGCAGGAGGATATGGACACTATTTTATCCATTTCGGACTGGGGTGATTTCCTTTTATCGCGGCTCCTGCTTGACGCGGTGTTCGTGGTTGTTGCGATATTGCTGATTTTTGCATTTTTCAACCGCAGGGAATATGAAAATACGCCCATGTTCCGTTTTTTCCTGACGGCTCTGACGGTAACCCTGCTTTCGCGCTATGCGTATTTTGTAATTTCCGAAGCTAAGATCAACAGCCGTTATTTGTTTCCGGCGGCATTCTACGTGCTTATCCTGTGCGTTCCGGGGTTTCCGGTGATCGTAAAGCTGGGAAATTATCTTCTTAAGTTCATACCCGGCGGCAAAGAAAAGATTCTGGCGGTTTTATTAGTGCTCGGTATCGGAATAGCCTGTATCGGTAAAGCGCTGCATAATCCCGAAAAAAAGGAATATATTCACAGAGTTGCGCAAATCCTGAAAGCTTCTTCTTCACCCGTGCTTATTTCGGATATGGGTGATTCTGTGCGGATTGCCTGGCATTCGGATTCCGAATTGATACCTTTGTCTTCTGTGCTGAATACCCAATATCCGGTATTTGCCGGGAACGCATTGAAAAGATTGAAGGCGCAGCCCGGCAATCTTTTCCTGTTCGTAAGATTCAAGGATACCGAGTTCAGGAAAATCTTTACCGACCGGAAACTTGAATTCCCGAAAGAGTTTATACTGCTGGAAGAATTCAATGAAAGACATAAAAGGTTCTATTCGTTGTATAAAATCAGTTTTGAACATTAGACGGAAGCATGAAAATATTAATAATAACCCAGTATTTTTATCCGGAAAATTTCAAGGTGAACGATTTCGCCGTGGGGATGAAAGAACGCGGCCACGAGGTCGTGGTCCTGACCGGGCTGCCTAACTATCCCCAGGGCAGGATCTATGACGGCTACGGCTTCTTTAAACGGCTTGAAGATGAATATGAAGGCATCAGGGTGGTTCGTTCTTGGCTGCTGCCGCGCGGGAACAGCAGCGGCTGGAGACTGTTCATCAACTATATTTCTTTTCCGTTCCTGGTATCTTTCAGGGGACTTTGGAAGCTGCGGGGGAAATTTGATGTGATATTCGTGCATGAGCCGTCCCCGATATTTATCGGAATTCCGGCGCTTATTATGAAATGGCGCTTCCGGGCTCCGGTATTTCTGTGGATCCTTGACTTGTGGCCGGAAAGCCTTACCGCCGCCGGGAACATAAATTCGTCTCTGCTTCTGAAACCGGTAAGGTGGGCGGTCAAGTTCATCTACACCTATACTGATAAACTGCTGATGGCCTCAAAGGCTTTCAGGACTTCGATCAGGTCGTTCGGAATTGCCGATGACAAACTTGAATATTTTCCCAACTGGGCGGAAGGTCATTTAGGATATCAGGCTGCTGCTGATTTCGAATACCGGCATTTGCTGCCCGACGGTTTTAAAGTCATGTTCGCCGGCAATATCGGGGAATCCCAGGATTTTCAATCCATTCTCGCTGCGGCGGAGAAGCTCAAATCGCATCCGGATATCAAGTGGGTTGTTATCGGCGACGGCCGCAAGGCGGAATGGGTAAGGCAGGAAATCGGCAGGCGCGGGCTGGAACAGACTTTTTTTCTGCTCGGCAGATTCCCGGCCGAAACGATGAGCAGTTTTTTCAGTCATGCGGATGCCATGCTTGTAACTCTTAAAAAGGAGCCTATATTTGAATTGACGGTACCGGCTAAACTGCAGGCTTACATGGCATGCGGCAAGCTGGTTTTGACCATGCTGGACGGAGAGGGAAGCCGGATTGTAGAGGAAGCCGGGGCCGGACTTGTGTGCGCTTCCGGCGATTTTGCCGGACTGGCGGAAAACGTGTTGGAAATATATCACAAACCGGCACGGGAACGGGATGAATTCGGAAAAAACGCCCTTGATTATTACCGGAAAGTTTTTGACCGGGATAAACTCTTTGATGAAATTGTCGGAATGTTTGAAAAAACGATCAACGGAAACTGAAAAATGAATGCCCTAGTGAGCGGAGCCAACGGTTTTATCGGAAAATTTTTGTGTCGCGCATTATCGGAAAAAGGTTATGTTGTAACCGGCCTGGACATGGCGGATGAGAAACCCGCCTGGTGTGACCGGTATTTCAAAGCGGATATTACCGCGGCGGATGACAGATTGGCTGCGGCCTGCAAAAATATGGATGTGGTTTTCCACCTTGCCGCCAAAGTGCATGCCCTTGCTGAAGTAAAAGCCGACCTTGAGCAATACCGGCTGATAAACGCGGACGGTACCGCGAATCTGTTCAAGGCCGCCGCTGAAAATGCGGTCGGCAAATTTATTTTTTTCAGTACCGTCAAGGTTTACGGTGAAAAGATTCCCGGCCTGGATAACAGCAGAATCCCGGTTGACGAAAACTGTGAAACCGTGCCGGACACTCCGTACGGGCAATCGAAACTGGCGGCGGAGAAAATCGTTCTCGGCGGGAACTATGCCGGCAATGCAACCGTACTGCGTTTATCCATGGTGTACGGTCCGGGAGCTAAAGGAAATATCCATAAAATGATAAAAGCGATGCGGAGGGGAATACCTTTCCCGCTGCCGGAATTTCATAATAAACGTTCCATGGTCGATGTCCGGGATGTGGTTAAAGCCGCACTTGCAGTTGCCGAAAGGGACGAAGCCGCCGGCCAGGTCTATATCGTATCGGACGGCAAAGCATATTCAACCAGGCAGATTGTCGTTTCCGTACTGCGGGCGCTGGGAAAGAGTCCCTGGCCGTTCAGTATTCCGGCTTTCTGCTTTGTTGTTCTCGGCCGGGCAGGGGATATGATTTCCCGGATTCGCGGCCGAAGGTTTTTCTTTGATTCGGACGCCCTGAACAAGATTTCCGGCTCAGCCTGGTTCTCTTCTGAAAAAATCGAGCGGCAGTTGGGGTTCATGCCGGATTATGACCTTGAGGCGGCACTGCCTGAAATGCTTAAGCAAAAGGAAGATAAATAATGCTTGTCTATGTTTTGGGAGGAATATTGGCGGGGGTTGGCGGAGCATGGTTTATTGTGCGTTGCGGTCACAATTTAGGGATGATCGATAAGCCGAACCACCGCAGTTCCCATTCGGTTGCGACCCCGAAGGGCGGAGGCATCGGGATACTGGCCGCATTTCTCGTTGCTGCGCTTGCGGGCGGCGGCCGCCCGGCTTTGTGGATACCGGCTTCGGTATTGTCTTTGTTGAGCCTGTATGGCGACAAACTTCATTTATCGCATAAACTTCGCCTTATGGTGCAGTTTGTATGTTCCGCGATTTTAATCTGTTTTGCCGCGAGGCATAATTACTGCGCCGTTTCTTCTTCAACCGGTATTCCCGTTTTACTGATCATTCCGCTTTTCATCCTCATGGTGACCGCGACGGCCAACTATTATAACTTTATGGATGCGCTTAACGGCATTGCCGGCATTACCGGGCTTATCGCGTTTTCCTCTCTGGCTTTTGTCGCCGGCAAAAGCGGGATTTATGATCTGACCGTCATCTGCATCACTGTTGCGGGGGCGTGTTGCGGTTTTCTTTTCCTGAATATGACCGGAAAAGTCTTTATGGGTGACGGCGGAAGCATCCTGCTGGGGTTCCTCTTTGCCGGAACGGCGATATTATTATCCGAAACCCTTCTGGATGTTCTTTGCTACTTCGCTTTTATTTATCCTTTTTATGCGGATGAATTTATCAGTATCGTGATAAGGCTGAACCAAAGACAGAGCTTGTTCAAAGCCCATCGCGGACATCTCTGCCAGCTTCTGGCAAATGAATTGAATATCGCGCACTGGAAGGTGGCTTTCATGTACGGTTTGTGCCAGTTAATCATAATTCTGCTGGTACAGAAGCTCAGGAATTACGGGCTTTTCCCGGTTGCGGCGTTGGAAATACTTCTGCTGTTTCTGACCGGATATTGCTATGTATTTGTTAAGAAGGCAATTAAGCGGACGCAAGTGCCAGAAGTCAAGTATAACGAAATCGACGTTCGGGACGCCGGGCGAGCCTCTTGACGGCTCGAAATTTGAGCGTAACTTGCTGCGCCTTAGTAAATACCGCTCTCGACACTCTGCGCAGACTGAGCCTGAGCGAAGCGAAAGGCAAACGGAAAACCCCATTTGCCGTGAATAATATTATTTACTTAACCATTGAAAAATAACTTTTGGAATATATAGTAACAGTTTGTTGCAAGCTGAAAAGGTGAAAAATAGCAGTCGGTATTAAATTTGGCTGGTGTATTGGAAAATAGAAGTCCGGTATAAAATTTATGAAAAGTTTGATTTTACAGTTCTTACGATTGGCCTTTGAAAAAGCGCCGGATATTTTGTTTAAATATCGGAGAGCGCTGGTTTTTCTGCTCAATGTCGAAATTATTCTGGTGTCCATGCTGGCGGCGATAGCTGTCCGTTTCGATTTTACCCTGCCGCCCAATTACGGCGGGAACTTTTTAATTCTGGCCGTCATATTTGTCCTTGTAAAAATGCTGATGATCTATATCATGGGGCTCAACCGGGGGGTATGGCGTTATGTTTCATTGTCTGACATAAAAATGATATTTTTTGCCAGTTTGTTCGCCTCGTTGCTCCTGATGTTCATTTTCCTCAATTTTCGGGATCAGTTGTGTCCTAATTTCGCGTTGTCGGTAATAGTTATTGACTTTCTGATCTGTTTCCTGTCCATGTCCTTTGTAAAAGTGTGCGTCAGAATGCTTCGCGAAATAAATGACAATGTTCAGAATTCGGTGATTATCCGGACCGTGGTTATCGGTAGACTCGATGATATTGATGCGTTGCTTCACGGAATGAGCGTAAATAAGACCGGCAGGAAAATAGTCGCGGTATTTTGTCCGGAAAAAAATTCCGGCGCGACGATTCGCGGCATTAAAATAAAGGGAATGCATTCGAAAATTGCCCATTTCGCCAAAAGCAATAACATCAGGGAGATTATATTGATACCTCCCTATTCCAGAAAACGTTTGCTTAATCTGCTGCTGGCCGGTTTTGAGAAAATCGATTATAACTGTTCTTTGAAAATCGTTCCGGGAATAGGCCAGTTGACGCGGGGCGAGATCAGTTTTTCAAATGTCAGAAAGGTTGAAATGGAGGATTTGCTCGGGCGGAAACCGGTGAGTTTCGACCATGTGGACATAGAATCGCTGGTGTCGGATAAAAACGTTATGGTTACCGGAGGCGGCGGCAGTATCGGCAGTGAGCTGTGTTGCCAGATAGCCAGGTTCAGGCCCAGGGTAATCGTCATATTTGAGATATGCGAATACAATCTTTATGAAATTGAACGCAAACTCAGGCATGAATTTCCCGGACAGAGAATACAGACAGTGCTGGGAGACATCAAGGACAAGAAATCGCTTTGCGCGGCAATGAAGAAATTTTCTATTGAAGTGCTCTACCATGCCGCCGCATATAAACACGTCCCGCTGCTGGAAGAAAATATTGTCATGGGGGTATATAACAATATCATAGGAACGGCGAACGTTGCCGACTGTGCGGAAAAAAACGGGGTAAAACGGGTTGTGGTGATTTCAACGGACAAAGCCGTCAGGCCCACGAGCATGATGGGGGCCACCAAACGCATAGCGGAAAGAATTGTGCTTGAGAGGAAAATGAACGGTACCGAATTTGTGGTCGTCCGTTTCGGTAATGTGCTCGGCAGCCGCGGAAGCGTTGTCCCGTTGTTCCAGAAGCAGATAGAGGCAGGCGGGCCGGTTACCGTCACTTCTAAAAACATGATCCGCTATTTCATGTCGATACCTGAAGCCGCGAAGCTGGTGCTTATGGCCGGTACCATTGCCAGTCCGGGCGATATAATGATCCTCGAAATGGGGCAGCAGATAAATATTTATGAAATGGCCAAGCACCTTATAACCTTATCCGGGTTCATGCCGCACCGGGACATCGAAATAAAATTTACCGGAATACGCCCGGGCGAAAAGGAATATGAAGAACTGTTGACCAAAGAGGAAGAAGTGGATCATACGAGTTTTGAGCGTATTTGTGTTGCCAGAAAACAGGCCGTGGTCGGCCCGGAAATATCTTTGGATGAAATTATAGCGGTGCTGGACGCGAGAGGCGGAGATGGATTCAGGGAATTATGCAAAACGTATATTCCCGAAAATATGCTGTAAACGAATATGAGACGGCAGTCTTGTGACTTGCCGGGAGGCTGGAGCCGGATCCGGTTTTTACTCTTTGCAATCTTTCCTGATGTTTCCCGGCGCTTATTTCTTTTCGGCTTGCGAATCCCCGATTTTGCGGTATTTCAGCACAAATAAAAATTAACGGAATCTATGAATGAAAACTGGTGAAATAGTCAGTAACCGTGTGCTTCAGGATGAATATTACGAAGTGAAATTTTATGCGCCGGAAATTTGCCGCAAAACCCGGGCCGGCCAGTTCGTGCACGTTAAAATAGAAAATTTGAAAGACCGCATTCTGCGCCGCCCTTTCAGTATTTCCGACGTTTCCGGGGATGGTGTCCTGACCGTCGTTTACAAACGCGTAGGCAAGGGAACGGAAGCGCTTTCCACTCTGCCTGCCGGGACGGTGTGCAATCTGCTCGGCCCGCTGGGGAATCCCTATTCGCCGCCTGACAATGAAGAATTCCCGGTAATTGTTGCCGGAGGTTACGGTTCTGCCGCAACTTACCTTATCGCCAAAAATTCCCCGGGGAAGGGCATTTTGCTGCTCGGCGCCCGTTCAAAAAATGACCTGATCCTGATTGATAAATTCACTGCCGCCGGTTTTGAAGTCCGTACTTCCACCGATGACGGTTCGCAGGGACATAAAGGTTTTGTTACGGAACTGGTAGACCGGGTAATAGAGGAAAATAAAGACAAAAAGATACGTTTTTACGCCTGCGGTCCGACTCCGATGCTGCTGGCTCTGGCAAAAATGCTGCAGGACAGGGGCTGTAACGATGCTGAATTGAGCCTCGACCACCTGATGTGCTGCGGAGTCGGCGCCTGTTTTGCCTGCGTCGTTAAAGTCAGGGCCGACAATGAAGACGGCTGGCGTTATGCCAGAACCTGTAAGGAAGGCCCGGTTTTCAAAGCCTCGGAAGTTTACACGGGAGAATAAAAATGGTTGATCTGACTGTAGATCTGGGAAAATTCAAAATAGCTAATCCGGTAATGACCGCTTCCGGGACTTTCGGTTACGGCTTTGAGTATAAAGACTATTACGACCTGCGCGAACTCGGTGCGGTAGTCGTAAAAGGCATTGCGGTTAAACCCAGTCACGGCAATCCCACGCCCCGGGTGGCGGAAGTCGCCGGCGGCATGCTTAATGCCATTGGCCTGCAGGGGCCGGGCGTGGATAAATTTCTCCATGGCGCCGAATATATGCCGTTTCTGCGTCAGAGCGGTGCGACCGTGATAGTCAACATCTGGGGTAAAAGTATTGAGGAATATTGTGAAGTTGCAGCCCGTCTGGACGCGGAGAGCGAAGGTATCGCGGCGCTCGAAATAAATATTTCCTGTCCGAACGTTAAAGAAGGCGGCATCGCTTTCGGCACGGATCTGAAACTGGCGCATAAAGTGGTTTCGGAAATACGTAAGGTGACGAGTTTGCCTCTGATTACTAAACTGAGTCCGAACGTTACCTGCATAGCCGATTTTGCGCGTGCGGTTGCTGCCGCCGGTTCCGACATGGTTTCGCTGATAAACACCCTGACCGGGATGGCGATCAATATCGAGACCCGGCGTTCGTATATCGCCAATATTACCGGCGGTTTGAGCGGGCCGGCCATTAAACCGGTGGCGGTCCGCATGGTTTATGAAGTTGCCCGGGCCGTGGAGATTCCCGTTATCGGCATGGGCGGGATCATGACCGGCGAGGATGCCGTTGAATTCCTTCTGGCCGGAGCCGATGCGGTAGCGGTGGGAACCGCGATCTTCGTCGATCCTTACGCCCCTTTGAAAGTAATAAAAGGCATTCAGGAATATCTTGAACGCCATGGCTGCAAAAGCGTCGGCGAAATTGTCGGTGCGATGGAAAAACCGTAAGCTTCCGGATTTTACTGCTTTAACGGTTTTTGTCTTGATAGTGAGATTTGCAGGATTTGAGCACAAAATATCCCTGTTTATTTTCGATGGTCAAATTTTTTTTAAAATTTCCGTTTTATGTATTGACAAAGTAATGAATATTAAATATAATACAGCAAAGAAAGCAGTTGGTTAACTGCGATAAAACATTATTCAACCTAAGGATACTGAAGTATGGGAACAATCTGTCCATATTGCAACATTGAAGTGGATGAATCCAGAATTGAGATTGAAGACGGCTGCTGCCCGGAATGCGGTTCCGTAATTACGGTTTCTTCATTGCGCGATGATTCTGACGACCCTGTTTTTGAAGAAGAGGAAGATTACCTTGACGATATCGAGGAAATAGATGATTTTGACGATATTGAAGATATCGATGATCTCGACGATATGGATGACATGGATGATATGGATGATTTTGAAGATTTTGATGACGATGACCGTTATTGATCGGCGGTAATAAAATATTTATAAAAAAGCTCCTGGAAATCAGGAGTTTTTTTTTACCTTTCTGAACGGGACCGGATGGTTGTCAGGCTAATCGGAAATAGCCCTATGGGCGGTTTATGTCGAATCCGAGCTTGACAAGAGCGGGGTTCTGACTCCTCCGGGTTTGTGGCGCAAAACGCAGAAGACCCCCTGAATAAGACGGCCCCATCAAAAGTCTCAACCGTCCCAGGAGTCCCAATCGCTGTTAAGCAAGACTTTTGTCAGCCTCGTCGAATAAGTATTTTATAAAGGTTTTATTGCTTTTTTGTAAGATTTCTCTTGAAAATGTTTTCTTTGGCAATAAATTCATTTATCATGAAAGATCATCTGAAAAAAATACACCTGAACGTGCTTTTTATAGTATTGTTCCTGGTTCTCATGGTGATATTCAGCTTTTATCGTTCCGCGCTTGCCGGACTGGCGGTACGACTGCTGGCTGTAACCCATGAAATCTCGTTTGCCAATGTTCGCAAAGGCGGCGGAGAGCCAGGTACGGCTGCTTTGAAAATCGTTACCCTGAAAAAGTTCAATTCTATTGCGGATAAAAACAGGCTTGTCCAAACCAAAGCCGCAAGCCAAAAGATCAGTGACATGTTCAAATATCCGGTTACCGCGGATCTGCCTAAAACCCAGACTCCGGTAATTTCATTCGGGGAATCTTTACCGGAATGGAATGACCCTAAATTAGCTCTTTTCACGCCGCTTAGGAAATATGACGGTACTGTCTGGCGCAAAGAAAAAACAGAGATAAAAGGCAGTACCAACGGGAAAATGCTTTATCTTCTCTGCCGTTTTTATGATAATGACCAGGGGGCTGTGGTCACTGAAAATACTGCCGGGGATAAAAATAATCCGTGGAAAGATGACAGTATTGAAGTTTTCCTTATGAAAGACAGCAAAAGCAAGTTTTATTGTCAGTATGTCTTGTCGGTAACCGGCAAGGGGGATGTGCATTATTGTAATAACGGCGTTCAGCCTAACCAGGGACTCAAGCAGCAATTGCCGGCCGGTTTTGTGAAACCGCGCTACCTTGCAGATAAATTTGAAGGCGGTTTCGAACTGGAAGTTTCAATAGCTTTGAGCAATATCGGTATTGGGTCTTTAAAGCCGGGAGATTTTTTTCTGATGCAGGTAGTCAGAAATTATCACGGTCAGGGTTATAATAACTCGGTGTTGCTGCAGCTCTTTCCTGTTTATATATACGCCGACAAGCGAATTCGAGGAAACAATCATGACCGCAGAGCGTTTCAGAAGGTGCTCGTCAGAAAGTAAATAATCTGATTAATTATTGCAATCGTGGCAGAATGGCTTTATTTTATATAATAGTGTTATGAAGGATGTAATATGGAAAACGTAATCGAAACGAAAAACCTTACAAAATATTACGGGCGTTTTTTCTGGAAAAAACCGGTCCCGGCATTGTCTAATCTGACGCTTAATATCCCGATGGGCGCCGTCTTTGGTTTTCTCGGTCCTAACGGTGCCGGCAAAACGACTACGATAAAACTTCTGATGGATCTGATCAAACCCTCGGAAGGCGAGGCGCTTATTCTCGGCTGTCCTCCGGAAAATGTTGAAATAAAAAAACAGATAGGATTCCTTCCCGACGAGCCGGTTTTCAGTTCTTATCTTTCCGCCAATGAATTTCTCAATATCTGCGCTAAACTTCTGGGCGTACCGTCCGGTGAACGCAAAGCCAGGATTGCGGAAGTGCTCGAAATCGTAAAGATGACCAAACATGCAAAATCCAAGCTCGGCGGTTTTTCGCGGGGAATGGTACAGCGGATAGGGATTGCCCAGGCAATTCTCAATCATCCCAAGCTTTTGATTCTCGATGAGCCGCTGGTAGGGCTTGACCCGCACGGGCGACACGAATTGAAAAACATAATTCTGCACCAGAAATCGAAGGGTACCAGCGTATTTTTCTGCAGCCATATATTGTCCGACGTAGAGACTATATGTGATCATCTGGGGATACTCAACGAAGGAAATTTGTTATGTACCGGGAAAATCGGCGACCTGCTCAAGGATACCGGGGTGAGTCTCCATATCAGCCCTGGTCATGATGAAATCGCCAGGGAACTGCTCGCGGAAGCAAGTGAAACGGTAAAGTTGCCTGACGGCGGCTGGAATTTAACTTTTTTAAATAATAAGGAGGTTAAAGAAACTCTGTTAAGGGTTAGGGAGAAACATAAAAATGCGGTCACGATGATTCCTGCCAAGGAAAATTTGGAGAAATTTTTCTTCAGGACAATTGAGAACGCTAAAACAAATAACTAAGGCAGGGGTTGCACATTGCCCTTGCGGACAGGAGGAAAAAAGTGAAAGGAATGAATGAAATCGCGGCAGTAGCCGGAGGAACGTGGCATCGTATATTACGGATGCGGGTCGTTTACATTCTTATCGTTTGCGTGCTGATATTGATCGGAAGCGCATATCGATATGATGTGTTATCACTTGGTCAACACAAAGCGTTGATGGTTGACGTATCATTGATGCTGAACACGCTTGCGGCGATAATCGTGGCAATTTCAATTACTTTTGAGATTGCCAAGGAATTCAGGGAAGGCGTCGCTACCACCTTGTTGTCGAAATCCCTTGGGCGTACTCAGTACCTCGTCGGGAAACTTATCGGTATTTCTATTGCCGGTCTGGTGATAACCGGTCTTATTGGGGTCGGCTTCGGGATTATTTTCAGTTCCGCTTTCGATACGATCGGCCGGGTAATGGTTATGGGACACCTGCTGGTCATGGCAAGCGTAATTCCGATGTCGGCGCTGGGAATTCTTTTCGCGGTGATTTTCCCGGAATCCCTGGCCGCAATCATTACCGCCATTGCCGTTTGGTTTGCTCATTCCACTCCGGCGCTGGCGCAGATAAAAGTGCTTTACGGCGGAATCCTTCCTGATTTGAACCTGTTCAATCTGAAAGCTGTAGCTGCTTACAGTTACGCGGGCGGCGCCGGCTGGACCTATCTGGT
>JAQUOK010000003.1 GCA_028717165.1 Victivallaceae bacterium
CTATTTTTCAGAAAAATATAAATTACTCTGAAATATTTATTTCTCAGTGCAAGCAAATAATAATAGATCGTCTTAAGGTGACCGGACAGAGAGTTTTTGTCCCTGCAGAAAACGGTTTTTACCAAAGTGTCAGCGCCGATTTCATTTGTCCCAATTTCGCCGAAGTAGAATGTCCATTTTTTGATGTAGACAATAAAAATCCATCCTCCCGGCAGTTAAGTTTTTGCAGGGAGTTGGATGGATTTTCGGTTTGATTTCAGCTCAGAGGCAATTGCTCCGTTATGGAAAAACATCGGGCGCCGGGGCGTATTGACAACAGGTTTGATTCCGCTGAGGGTATGCTGTTTTTGACCGGCAGCGGTTATCGCAGTTTCATATACGCATGGATCACGGGGTGTTTCTCCGATTATTGTATAGCTCAAAAGATACGGAAAAGCGAAGTATGTTACAGCCTCCGGCAATCCCGTAGTTCCTGCGCGTCCAGGGTATTAATTTAAGCTGGAGCGGTCTTTCATGCGGTAGCTTTTGCCCTCGATAATGACGACTTCGCTGTGATGCAGGAGCCTATCCAGAATCGCGGAGGTTACCGCCGCGTCATTATGAAAGATTTCGGTCCAGTTTTTGAATGGTTTGTTGCTGGTGATAATGATTGAGCCGCGTTCATATCGTTGGCTGACTACCTGAAAAAGCAGGTCGCATCCGAGCTTGTCGATAGGCAGATATCCAATTTCGTCAACGGCAACTATGTCAGGCCGCAGATATCTTTTCAGGGCTTTATCGAGGCAGTTTGCCGCTCTCGCCGCCGTCAGGTAATTAACTATTTCGATGGCGGAAGTAAAGAGCGCGTTATAGCCTTTGAGACAGGCTTGTCTTATCAGCGAAGACGCAATATGAGACTTCCCCAGCCCGCTTCCTCCCACGATCAAAACGTTGGCTTTTTTGTCGATAAAATCCAGGCGCATGATGTTTTCGATTTGCAGGCGGTTGATTTTCTCCGGATGTGACCATTGAAACTGGTCCATGGATTTTTCAAAGGGCAGTTTTGAGTTGCGTAAACGCCGTTCAACGGCCCTTTCGTTGCGTTCGGCGGTCTCGCCTTCGACCAATTCAGCCAGAAACTCAAGGTATGGCATTTGACTTTCAGAAGCGAGCTGGGCGGCAGCCTGGTAGTTCTCCAGGAAATACTGTAATTTGAGACCGGTTAGTTTTTCTTCGAGTATTTTATTGATCTTCTTCATAGTGGTTTTCCGGGTTAGTTAACGTCATAGGCGTCCATATCCGGAGCCTGAATTTCAAGGTCGAGGTAGTCGGATTTTCTGCTCAAGTGCAGCGGGCCGGGCCGTAGCGAAACGCGATGGCGGGCTTCGAGTATATTGGCGATGTAATCGCTTCCGAAAGCCCCAGCTTCAGCGCCGTCTTCCAATGCCCGTATGACGTCATCAGAACCATATATGCTCAAAAGCGCCATAATTTTCCTGATGTGGGTCGCGGGGTTGAGCCGTCTTGTCCGGATTCCCTGATAATAGGTTTCGGCAGCTGGCCCCAGCTCCATAAACTGTTTCATTATGATACCCTGTTTCGCCTTGCGGCGCTGTTCGATCAGGACTTTGTCGTGTTCCGGCAGTCCGTAATCCCGGTTGTGGTCATAGCTCCTGGCGTGTTCGGCGATAAGCCTGGCGTCACAGCGGATCACAATCGCTTCCGGGTATATCCCAAGCTCGACTCGCCGTCCGGCAAATTCCGGCGGCACGGAATATTTATTGGACTCGAAAACCACCCGGTACTGTTTGTTAACACGGGTTCTTACGATAACACCGCAGTCGTACGGGAACAGCGGCAAAGGCTGCAAAGTGGCGCTTTCCGCTTCAAACATCTCAAGCGGTGATTTGTTAGTGGTACCGTGAATCCGGACATTGGCGACATTTTCCATCCATTGCCTGACGCCATGGTTTAAGGCCGTCAAGCTGAGATTGTCGCGGTCAAGGCCGTTGAGAAAACTCTTTTTAAAATAGCCTATGCTTCGCTCAACCCGGCCTTTTTCGTAAGGTTTCCTGACACTGCAAGGAACAACTTTAAAACCGTAATGCGCCGCGCAGTCGGCGTAGCGGTCATTGACTAAAGGCGTTCCGAAAGAAGATGAGCTTTTCACCGCGACCTTGCAGTTATCAACCATGACTTCGCCGGTCACGCCCTTGAAGTATTCAAAGGCCTCCCGGTGGCAGGCGAGAAAGTGTTCCATATTCTGCCGCATGATAAATTTGACGAACACCATCCGGCTGTGACAGAGCGTCATTACGAATGCATAAAGTTTACGGCGGGTTTCACCGACATTTATCAGTCCGCATTCGGCAAAATCCACCTGTGCGCTACTTCCGGGATCGAAATTCAAGGTCAAATACGCTCTCTGACGCTTTGGTCGTACCTGCGAAACGTAATCACGTAACACACTTTCGCACCCCCGATAACCTTCTTCCCTGAGCATGCGGAAAATCTGCGCTGCAGTGTAATCATAACGTTCCAGCAACCGCTTGATACGGTCTTTGTAAGGATCGATTTTACGGGAAACCCGCCGTTCTTTCGGCGGCGAATAACGCTCCATATTTAAATGCCGTGTTACGGTTTTAATGCTGATCTTCAGGCGGGCGGCAATCTGTTTTGCCGAAAGTTTTTCGTCCTCAGCGAGCTGGTGTATCTGTAAATGCCTGCTGTACCTTTTCATTGGGCACCTCCAGCGAGATTGCTGATTATCGCTGAAATCGGTAACGCGTCAGCTGTCCTGTCATCAGTTTTGCCAGCCACCGCCGACTTAAGAACCCGGCGGAAATTATCCGTCACCTGAGGACGCGGCAGTTCCAAGACCTGGTAATACGGCTTTCGGTAGGCGATCAGTTCGCCTGAAATCAACTCATCCCGCAAAGTCTTCAGCGAAGCCGCCGTTAAATTCAGACTCTTCAAACGTTTGCGGATTGAGGCGTCAGAATACCAGGATACGCCATCTTCATCACCCACCGTAAGCAGGAACAAATACAGCGCAAGGGCGTCGCTACTGAAATTTTCAATGATGTTTTCACGTACGAGGCGGTGGTCTATCCACCCGAAACCCTCCGGTAAACGCCGAAGGCGGCCCGGATCGATCATTTTCTTTTGGATCATAAGAAAATTCTCCTTGATAAAATTGGTTTTCAAGCTCCGGGAATAGAGCTTTTCCCCTATCATAATAACTGTTCATCAAACTGCCAATGTCATCACGTAACGCGCCGGTTAAATGAGCAATAAATCCTTGCAGGCAATGCATTTGGGAAAAAGCGAAATCACGTAACATTTTATTTTGAACGCGGTTTTCGCCTCGACCGAAATCACGTAACACATAATTATTTTCAGACTTTTTCGCACTTTTTCTCTTCGATTGATAATCGGGATTATTTTCCCGCCATTTTTCCACACGCTTAACTTCCGCTTCCCGGAATGCGGAATCATGCCGTTTCTTATGGCGGTAACGTTTTGAACTGAGGCGATTACTGGATTTTTGACAGTCGGGGTCGGAACAGCATTTCTGGTGGTAATAATTGTATCTGTCGGGGGTGTATTTTCTGCCGCAAATCTCACATTTGCGTTTACGTCGGGATTGTTTCATAACCGGTCCTATATCTGCATTTGGGATTTCAAAAGCAGGAATAGACAACCGGAAGAAGATGCAGGAAGGGAAGAAAATGATTTTTTAATGAAGTTTTTTAAAGAAAAAGCAGAAAAACAGCGCTATCGCGCCAAAACAAGAAAATACAGAAGAAAATTCATGGACAAATTAGTTCAGCGTTTTTCGGACAAATGAGAACGGCGCTGACACTGTAGGATTGAGCCGGGGCTATCCCGCATTTAACGAAACCGTCCAGTAACAAATGACGGCATTCTATGCTCCAGTCATTCAGCCAGCGGTAAACCGTCGAACAAGTCGCTCCCATGAGGGTTTTTACGATCCGGGGAACATTCATCCCAATAACGAAATAAAGATAAAATACCTGCGATATTCCGGTCAGGGCATAATGCTTGTAACGAGTCAGAAACGAGGGGAGGATGCTCACCGTAATCCCGCAGTCAGGGCACCGGAAAACTGGGATCACTACTGTCAGGCTCCCATAAACTTTACGGAGATAAGTCTTGTGAAAATATAGCGGACACTTTCGGGGACATTGGGGATTAGGACATTCACATGGCCGGGCTTCATCACGCTGTGAATCAAAAAAGAAAGAATACAACAAAAAATGGGAGAAATTAATGCCTAAACCAATAACGAATTATAAAAAATGGCTTATTGCTTTAACTATGTTGAGTGTTGCTATCATGACAGAAAAAACTATTGCAGCAGAACCAGCAATACAAAAACCATATACGCAATTATGGTTAAAACGAATCAAAGGTAAAAATCTTGCCAGTGGATTGCCAGTGCATTTTTCGAAAAAATGTCTGGCAACAAAATCAGAGGATGCCAAATACTGGCTAACCAATGGCGAGGTCGTCGATTATTTCTGGGAGAAAAATAATGGTGCTGTTTCTTGGACAACATTGCCAGCAAGTGGAATCAGTATTTCTTTGGACCTTGGGGAAATCCAGCCAATTAATAAAATAGTGTTGCGTTGTTTAGGTGGTGTTGGCGCTGTTCATTCCAGTTGGCAATTTCCTAAAGAATTCTCTCTATATATATCAAAAGATGGGATTAAATATTACAAAGCTGCCGGTTATTCAAAACTAAACGAGGGAGAAAAAGACCAAAGTGATTTTATCAAAAATTATTATCTTGAACCTGAAGGCTATGGGTATATTTATCCTTTTGAATTTTTAGTCTTAGCTGATGCAAGATATATAGGGATAAAAATTGTCCCTAGCACTCATTGTGTTAAAATAGATGAACTTGCCGTAATTGCAGCTTCAAAAAAACAACAAAAAACAACAAGGTATAACAGCACCTATTCCTTTTCTCCGGAGACATTTATGATGTCTGGCATTAGCGCTAGGCCACAATTTAATAGTCTTGTCATTTCATCGAATATGCCTACTCCCAATATTTTTGTGATTGATGATTTCCGCACGAAAAAAAGTCCTGCAACTTTAGTGATGGAACTTCCTGACGGTATAGTTCTAGAACAACCCACCCCGACAATTCAAAGAAAAATTAAAAAAGCAGGAACAATATATACCTACATTGAGTTACCTCTTTATATAAGAACAAACTGGGCCCAGCCAATGGACCATTATTTTTTCAGCGTTAAAAAGAAAATACCAACTGACGCAACTGCGCTGTTTTACGTCAAAAGCAAAGGAGAATCTCTGGTCCCCAGAACTGTGCCGGTTAAAGTTATTACAATACCTGAAATTAAACCGAAACTAAAAACACTGCAAGTTAGTTTAGCATGGATGCGTGAGAAGGACGCTTTAAACTATCCGCATTTTTTTCAAACATGGAAACGTCTTGGCTTCCAAGCGATACCATGCTTTCCTCGCGAATGGGAAAATTTCCCCAAAAAAGGAAACTCTAATACAGTTCGTTTCCAGAAATTTCTTGAAGACGCCAGGGAAAATGGTTTTAAAATTATCATGCATGAATCTCCTTTTGGAAATGAAATGCGTCGCGGCCACACGGGAGGAGATGAAATGTTCTCACAAATCCCTCAGCGACCTAATAGAAATTTATGCCCGTCGTATCGTGGAAAATGGTACGCTGAAGAATTAAATCGTGTGAAAGAAAATGTGAAAAAAATTAGGCCCGATTTTGTTTATTGGGATATTGAATATTGGTATCAAGGAGCAAAAGATGGTAAATCTTTCAAATGTACTCGTTGCGTGGAAGGGCAAAAATTATCAGGAAAGTCCATGGACGAATATTTGAAAATTGTAGGAACAGAAACATTTCATGACCTATATGATGCAGTAAAGCAAGGAAGTGCAGACTTCTCTATGCCTGTAGTTGCATCCTATAACCATCATATGGGAATCCCAATACATCATTTTGTAGTTGATTTTACTAAGATATATCCTCGTTATATTTCGCAAGCACTGCCTTCTGCATATGTTAGCGGAGATGCACAAACTATACATGATATTGTTAGGTCTAATTACCGACTTTTGAAAAAGAAAGTAATTGTTCCTTGGCTAACAGCTGGAACTTATGGTAAATATGAGCCATATAAATTAGAACACATGATTCTTGAATCATTCATGAATGGAGCTTGTGGAATTACGTATTACTCTTATGGAGATTTTGATACCCCTCTATATTTTTATTATCATGCGAAAGCTCTCGCAGAGGTTGCTCCATATGAAAATATTATAGTAAATGGAGAAATTATTGAACTGGTCGGAACAAATAAAGGATTGACGTATTCTGGTGTAGTCTTGAAAAACCAGATGCTACTTCTTGTTGGCAATTATGCTCACAACAACGAAATGACTGAATATTCAATACCATTAAACGGTGTAAAGGAAATTAAAGATTTGCAGACAGGGAAGTTGCTTAAATCGTCTCAAACTTTAACAATAAAAGTACCTAAAGGGAAAATACGCTTTTTTTATATTCGGGGAAAATGATTATGCCTGCTTGATAGCGACGTTTCTGATTTCGCGAAGGGAAAATGCTCTCATACCGCCGCGAAACTTGTCGACCAGGTTTTCGGCGGTCTATGCGACGAAATCATGTCTGGCGGTGAGCGGGCTGAAGTTGAACTTGGTAACCGCTAATTCAACGTTGATCACCTCGTGCCTTCCCAGATATTTCAATACCAACTGAAAACGCCGGTTCTATTTCACACCTTGAATCCTGTCTTAAATTTCATTTCTATACCACATTACTATACAACGAGAAGTCAGACAAGTCGACGTTCTTCCGGGAAGATTACGGAGGGAGAACCAATGCGGTAATTCAAAATTTTGAATCGCGGTATTCTCGCGGTTCCATAACGGTTTACTTTTTGAAGGCACGGGAAAAATAATCCGGATTGTCATAGCCGGTCTTTTGTAATCAATAAATAATAGGCGGCAAACATGACCAACACGCAAAAGAAAGCTAGCCTGGATGTTACATGAAGGTTGTGGTTTTGCGACTCAGCATATTTTTTTGATGGGAATAGTCCGAGTAGTTATAATTTCTGTTGAAAAACTGAAAATTTGGCGTATACCCCAACCCCCATTGTTGATTTGCGAACCGGGGCAGCTTTGTTTTCATTTATGTTAGGGCGGCTATATTTTCACAGATTACAGTAAATTAGTTTCTATATTGATATGCGCTTGGAAGATAGACATATATCTTTCTGGTATTGCATCGGATTACAGCACCGATCTTTAATAATTTCAACCTGATCGAACCACATTGAGCTTTGGAGAACTGAGTGCTTTTCAGCGCCAGTGTCCGAAAACGCTCGAATATAATATACGCCAGGCTTGAGAGCAGTAAGCGAAACTGATTTGCCCACCATTCATGGCAACTCGTACGGTCATCAAACAGATTAAGCTGTCACTTTTTGATCCGGTTTTCCATATCGCGCTGTATGTTATAATTATAAAAGTAAGATAGAGTGTCTTGAATTTATACAAGATGGTATGGCGGAGATATCAAAGAACTATGCAGCATGAAGTTGCCGCATGGAAATACAAAAAATAATAAACAGCTTGGAACATATCTGAATTTATGGCAGAAAATGACTGATAAAACTGAATCAACTGATAAATTTGTTACAAAAACAAGTTGATTTTTTCAAATTTCCGCACTTTATGATCCGTAGATTATCTTTTAAGTTTATATGTCAGCCTTTCAGCCATCATTTTGAACCCCGCATCGTTGGGGTGTACGGCAACGCAATCAAAATATTTTTTGTCATGATCAATCAATTCAGGTCCTTCTATTAATTTCAGGTTTACATCATTGCTTTCTTTTACAATATCATGTAGAGCCTGACGGTAATTTTCCAATTTAAATTTAGCGTTTTTAGGCTGCCAACTGCTTGGAACCCAAAGTGGAGTTATAAAATATACTGGAGTATTCTTCTGTAGTTTTCTGAAATTGATTATAAAAGTTCTCATATTTTTTTGATATGCGGTTATAGGCCTGCCGCCCTGCCAATCATTAACTCCCATAAGAACAATGAGAAAATCGCATTTTATTTTGCCGAGAAAAGTTCCATCATTAGGGTTTGACGATCTGCCTCCAATGCCAAGATTGACTAACTGCCAGTTTTTCTTTTTCGCAAGTCTGAAAGCGTATGTTCCAGCAATTGATCCGGCTGTAAAACCTTGAGTTATCGAATCGCCGTATGTTGCACAGCGTAATTTGGGGCGCGTTTCAGGTTTAACAAATTCCGCAGTCTGGTCTACTGATATTCCGGCAATATCAACAGAATCACCGTAGGGCATGATAATTTCATAAGTATGCAGTTTCTTGTCATCTGGAACAGGCATTTTTATGTCAACGTTTTCCACCGGACGGACAATGTTTCCTGTTTTTGTCGTGAATGTCCATTTCGGAGACGATTTACCGTCTATAAAATAAAGTCCAATGGAATTACGAGCTGATTTTGAAATATGTTTATCACTGTAAATGAGATGAACGGTAATGTTTTCGGCATTAGTTCTGAAGCGCAGTCTTGCCCCGGGATTATCCCAATTATAGCCTTTGTTTTGGGAAGCTAACGGGCGGTTCATTCGGGCTATTTTCTTATTTCCCTGCATTACAAAACTTAGTACGGCGTAATCAGAATATTCCAGGTATTTATTGTCAGCAGGAATAAACTTTGTGCTTTGTGCAGTAATTGACGCAGACATCATAAAGTGTTCCGATAAGAAATATTTGTTTAATCATGATTAACCCTTTGCTATTATTATCGATTCGATTTCAAGGCAGTCTGCCAGTTTCTTAATCGTCTCAGCGTGATGCCCGATACCAAGAGCAAAATGATGGGTGGGGCCCTCGGCGCACCAGCGTTTCAAAAAAGTCCGCACGTCAGGTTCGAATTTGCCGTGCGTATTCGTATTGCCGGTCGGCGGAATCGGCCCGGCCATGGATTCTCCTTCCGCGATGACGAACTTGAATTTGCCCGCGGCATTTACTGTAATCCCCAGCATGGTTATCGGCCCGGTTTTAATGTTGAATTCGACGCTGGCCCCGGAACCGGGTTTACCGTGGTATTTTTTCAAGCTGCGTATCACCGGCTTGCGATCGGCAATGTTCAGATGGTGCGGCCCGTCGTGTCCCACCAGTACCGTATCGCGGCTGAAGTCAACCGGATGGAATTCCGCAAAACTACCGCCGATATCCAGCCGGTCCATGATCATCATTGCCAGACAGGTTTTAATATCGTATTCCCCGCACATCGGAAAGCCGGCGGAAGTCAGCAGCGAATTGCCGACGATCAGATTGGTCATCAACGTTCGCATATCCGATCCTGCTTCCGCTTCGTAATAATAGGCAAGGCCATCGAGTTTCCGTTCGGCAATAAACTGTTCGAGTGCAACCGCGGCGCAGGCGGCAGTGCTTAAATCCTTTGCAGTAAGCTTTTCGGTAAGCGGATCGGATTTCGGGGCCGGCGTATCGAAAAAATCCAGTATCCGCCGTTCCATGGTCTTCACCTCTGCTGAAGACGCGTTCAGTTTGCGGTAATGCGCGAAAATGTGATCGGGCTCACATTGAACGACATGACTCCCGAAAGCGGCGGTTACCGCTGCCGGGT
This sequence comes from Victivallaceae bacterium, assembly GCA_028717165.1. Taxonomy (GTDB): domain Bacteria; phylum Verrucomicrobiota; class Lentisphaeria; order Victivallales; family Victivallaceae; genus JAHOYW01. The sequence goes on from JAQUOK010000003.1 coordinate 9,711, forward strand.
CGGTATGCATGTCCAGCATTGCCTCCAATACGTGCCCCAAATGCCCGATGTGTGCCCGTTTCAGGTCGTGCAGGACGTTGGCCACGCGGCACCATTCGGCTATTTCCACATCCGCAACCGGATCATTCTCCAGCATGCCCAGAATAACCGGCGGCACCGCTTTACCCATGCGCACCGCAACCCCGGTGAATTCCGGCACCGAACAGAGGTCATCGTTGCACAACTGCATGTAAGTGCAGGCATTCGCGTAATCCATCGCGCTGAGCGGCTGCAGCGCCACCAGGACGGCCGGGATATTCATTTCTCGGACGATAGCGCCGAACGTGGAACTGGTGGCATAAGTCACCATATCGACGAAAAGCAAATCTAGATCGGCTTTTTTCAGTTCCGGCAGGACGGCATAAGCTTTTTCGGCATTGTCAATAATCCCAAAATCATGTACCGTTACAGGAAATTTTTCCAGTTTGGCGTTGAAAACCGCCATTTTGTTCAGCATTTCGTCGTAAAGTCCGTAGAACTGATTCCAGTAAGTATCGAGCCCAACACCGAAAACGCCGATATTAGCATGCAAAGTTTTTCTTCTGGCTATTTTCATTTTTATCAACCCTCCGTTTCTTTTTACCAGTAGATCATAATATGCCCAGATATTTTCCTGGTGGTTTTGAAAAAACGCCATCCGTTTTCTTCAATTTCTTCAAGCTCTACATATTCGCCATTTACGTAAGGAGAGACAGGATTCAATAAAACAGAGGGAAACTTTCCCGGGAATGGGAAGATTTTAAGCTCCGCGTTGTCAAGCCCGTTCAATCTGAAAGTCCAATTAACTCCACGCAAACGCACATTATTCTCGCGACAGGAAACAATGCTTTCATTCTCCTGTACAGCAAAAATACGGCATTCATGATGCCAGGTTCTTGGAAAGCGATAAAACGAAGATCCTTTTTTCAAAACTTGTTCAAGCCCCGCCATAATAGGAGCTCCGAAGGGAGAAGCCAATTCCACTTCAACCGCCAAACTATGGTTAATTCCTGAGAAATAAAATGCGTTGTTATTTCTGTGAATAGTCATCAAAGGCTCTCTATGCCTTTCCCCTTCCCGATGGAAAGTTGTTCTCCAAGCAAAACAATCCAGCAACGCAGTAAAAAGGCGTTCAGGATAGAACGTTTCCGATTCCTTTGGCAAATTCCGGAACTCTGCAATTTTTTCAGGTGGGTTCTTCATACAGAACATAGAGACGGAACCGCGCAGCCACGCAATGCGCCCTTTTCCCCATTTCGCTTCTGTTGCATAAACGCGCTTTTGTCCATTTTTACAGGCGGTCGCTAAAACGTTTCGGCCTCCTGTTTCCTCTATTCCGCCGCCGGAAATTACAGGATCATGTTCAAAATTCCATTTTGGAGCAAAGTTTTCCACGAGGCTTTTTAAATCCTCATTCAATTCTATTGTCATTTTTCCACCAAGAGGCTTATCAAAATCCACCTCTAAGAGGTCGCGAATCGCCTTCCCTGTATGGCGAAGCGGACCGTATAAAAGAACCCCGCCACCTTGTTCAACATGTCTGAGCAAATATTTTTCCCATATACTATCAGCATCAGGAATCGGACTTATTAAAACTCTCCCCTTAAGAAAAAGCTGATCGCGTTCTTTGTTTTCAATATAATTGCCGACACTGCACACAGTGTTCAAAGCTAAACCACGGTTAATGACATCCCTAACAAAAAGGTCCCCGAACATGACTTCGTCGATGCGTCCATTATCCGGCATTATCCATTCGTGATATTCATCAAATGGATAGATCCAGACCAACGGCCCAGCTTCGTCCGGGGCATGTCTAAAAGCTTCCATCACATGCGGAATGACTTCATTAGGTACCTGCTCCGGCATTTCTCCCCACGAATTATCTACTGTAAGGAAATTAATTAAGGAGGCCGTCTGGACTTTTCCATCCTGTCTGATCCGCGAGCCCGCCATGGGCAAATAAATATCGGAAGGTTCCCGCTCATAACGTTCAAGCCAAGGGGAATTCACCCACCACGGATCATGTGTGTAAAAACGAAAACAAAAAGATTCTTTAGGCAGTTCAGCTATATGCGACATCCAGCCCGCAAATTCAAGTCCAAAATCCATATTTAAAGCAGACCAAGGAGAATTAACCGGCGGAATTGCCATATAGCCGCCTTTGTACATTTCTTTCAAAGGAATACCATCGGAAGCAATATCTATCCCGGCAGACATATTCGTGCCTCTGACATAAACAGGATAATCTGGACATTCTTCTTTGAAAAGCTTCCAGAACTCAAGCATTACATTTTTCGCCTCAATGGCCTTTTCCGGGAAATATTTTTCTCCATCGAACAAAGCCCCTTTGTAATTCCAAGGCGATATTCCAAAGCCGAAGCCATTAGAAAACCAGATGAAATCGAAATCCAGATCATCAAGAAAGGCTTTTGCCTGACGCCCAAAGAACAGACCAAAGGGAGTCCCATCCTGAATACCTGCCGGAAATGCGGCGTAAGCAAAAGAATCTTTTTTCAGGACAGCGGAACATGAAACAACATCATTCCGTCCGCCTCCAAAACTAGCGGAACATGCTTCAGGATGCCTCTCATACTTAAATGATGACTTGGCGAACTCCGGTCCTGGATCAAATGTCGCACCAACAAGGATATCTTTTTTTAAGTATTTATATCCAACGCTTTTAATAATCTCTATTAATTCTTTCAAAAAAGCATAATCAAAATCCGGTGCATCCTCGCGATAGAGCCTGCCCTTCGTATGTAACTGAAGGCATTTCGGGTCAAGTTTAAGACGCTCTTCCGTCGGCTCTCTATTTATACATCCAAGGTATCTGCCCCAATCGAATTTATCCTCCGGTTTTCCTCGGTATTCCAGAATTTCTGAACCATCGCCAATCCACAGCATGACCGACACCTTATCGGAATGCCTGCAAAGAGGCCCCCATTGGCGAAACATCTCGACGCATATTTTTTTGCAGTTTTCCCTTTCTGGATTCCAGAATGGCTTCAAAGACATTTCCAATGTTATGTTTTCCAGTTTCATGAGTTTCCCTCTACATTCGCAGTTTTGAAATTTCTCGTTTAAATGTTGTAGCATTTACCCCAACTTTGCGAGTTAGACAGTTACAGATATTTAAAGAGCTTGTTTTATTTGGAATATATCTTTAAAAATAGGGTTACGCTTGGGCTGGATTGTCTCTGCTGTTGCGATTCCGAAAAAAATCAATACAGTCCAAATTTTTTCCGATAGTCGCCAGGATTCAATCCGGTCTTTACCTTGAAGGCTTTATAAAAATAGCTCAGGTCATTGAACCCGCATTCATAACATATCTCCGAAATGTCTTTGCCTGTAGAGATGAGCATTCTGGAAGCTACTTCAAGTCGTTTTTCGCGCAAAGCATGAGTAATTGTTGTGCAGTTTCCGGCTTTGAACATTCGGCATAAAACACTTTTGTCAAATCCTATTCTGCTGGCCAGAACACCCAAGTCGAAATCTTCTGCATAATGTTTATTTATGATATGGCCAATATACAACACAACTCCGGCAGCACGTCTTCTTTTGATTTTTTTTGAACTTAATCGGCTGATCTGAATTAGCAGGTCAAGTAATTTTAACTTTATTGAATTACGAAAATTGGCTTGTTTTGCGTTAAATTCCTTTTTAAGCGCTTTGATCTGCAAATGAATATCCCGTCCTGAATCGAGTACGTAAAGCATCTCACGCCGCTCTTCCTCCACTTCCTGATGAAAGTTACGGTGAAGGATAGTGAAAAAATCGAAATCGTCATTGAGGTCATTTATTGCTGGTTCGAGCAATTGCGGCATAAATAATATATTGTAAATTTCGATTTTATCTGATTCAATAATAAAGGTGGTACTGTCGTCGGGATGGATCAAAAATATGCCGCCTGGTTTGAACTGATACTTTTTGTCGTTTACAACCTTCCAACCGAAACCGGACTCCACATAAATTATTTTCCAGAACTCGCGACGGCAACGTACTCTTTCATTGAAATCACAGTTGGAATGACTATATTTTACAATATTGAAAGCAAAATCCGGACTAAAAAATGACGATGCCCTGAAATATTTTTTTGACTGTTTCATAATGTCTGAGACCAATACCTTCCGTTTATTTATATGATAAAGTCAATAGGAACCAAAATCAAGACCGATATAAAATATTTCTATTTTTCATCAAACTGGAACTTATATAATCTCTATAGTTGTCAAAAACTTCACCAGTTACGGTGCTAGGCTGCACTACAAAAAATCCCGGGAGCGGCAGTTTTGTTTATATTTTACCTTATGAATGACATGCCAGCTTTCAGGCAAATCATGAGTCGAACCATCAAGCATTGCCAGCGTGGTTTCTACCGGAGTAGTTACAGCAATATTAATGTCGTGCTTATAACGGTGCCAGTTTATTGAACTGCTCTCAAAGGTTGTATCTTTATTTCAAACTACAAAAAAATAATCTTTCATACGATCCAGGAAATTTCCAAAAGGAATTCTCTTTCTAAAAATTTTGCAATGATCTATTCTCTCGAAAATAACTAATTATCAATTAACATATTACATCGCATTTTTTCATTTAGACCTTTTCGCTCAAAAAGTCAAGTGCTGTGGGGTAAAAATGGGCAAAAACGTGTGTTTTTCGAACTTTTTCTAAGAGTTACTGCGAGAGGTTGTGATTTTTTCAGGAAGGGAATTTAACGGTTTTTCCCGATTTTCCGGCTTTTAAGGGACTTCTCGTTCGATTTTACTTTCTCAGCTTCTCAGATTTCGGCATCTCAATCGCCGCACAAGTACGGAACTCCGTAATATTTTCATTATCAGCAACAGTCGTTGTATTAATTAATGTTTAAGTGATCTAGATTTAGCCAATTCAAATCTGCAGGAGTTTTAAGGCGAAGCGTCCATGAATCCTCCTTTAAAGTGATGAAGTGTGTGAACATAATATTCGAGTTCGCTGGGTGAATATAAAAAACAATCCCACATATAAGGATGGCGATAATAGTCCCATATTCGATAGGCAGTTTATGGGGATTCACTAAAATTTTCGAATCATTCAGTCCATCAATATATAACAAATCTGTTTTAGTTGGGAAGAACTCAGCTGTAAATGTTGCTTCAGCTTCCAGCTTTTGTCGCAACATTTCTTTTTCCTCTTTGCCGAGAGAGGTTGCCCAACACGAAATACTGGTCACACTTGACCTCCAGAGAATAGACATTATGAAATATTTGACCTGCTGAAAATCAAATGGAGTGATTTGGATTTTTTCTTTTTCTATTTTAATAAATTCAACAGGGATATTTCCAGCTACTCGACGGCTTAGAATTAATCCTGAATCCGTGAAAGAATTTCCGGATTCCTTTTTCATTTGATTTGCGGCTGAAAAATCAGCCAGACGATTTGATTTCAGCGGTTATTTTCCACTATCGAGATTTACTTTTCTCTTTTACTCCCGAATTTCTGGATTTTCCCGTTAAAATCCCCTAATTTTGATACAATTCTCCTGTCAGTTTGTTACCTCCTTGCGTAAAACGCGTTGATTAACAGAATTTTATATGTAATTGTCGAAAAACCTCGAACCATGGACAATGCTTCCCGAATTTAAAAAATATTACCCCGGAATGCCGGGTTCTCTTGCATGCGATATAAACCAAGTCTTGCATGACTGAACGTAAACGTCGGCGTTGGACATTGAATTTACGCGGTAAAACATCTTTCATTTTCAATGCGGATTGCCCGAGAAGGCGCAAAGCGTTGAAAGCCAGCATCGCCAGCAACAGCAACAGGGCGTTGGTGGCAAACTTTCCCGAAGCCAGGCGTTCAAAACTCAAATCCGATTTCAACTCGCTATGGTACTGCTCGCTGGTACCGTGACTGTGATAAAGCCCGATGACTTTTCGGGCTTCATCCGGCAGAGTTGTCCAGAAAGTATTGACCTCAATATCGGGAATCAATAGTTTCTGTCCATGCTTGTCGATAGTCCGTTCGCTTACTTCAAACGTCGTAAAAATCGGGACGGAATCCTCTCGTCCGGCAAGCGGAATATGGCTGGCTTCTCCGGTAAATACCGTTTTGCCTTCACGTGGCTTTTCAGCTTCACCGACACGCCGTGCCAAGCTCAGCCATTGTTCCAGGGATTCTTTTCGGAGGTTACGCTTGATAATGAAAGCAACACCGCGTTCCATCAATTTCTCAATGATTTCCGTACAATCATGAGCTGAATCCAAACGAACAAGGATGGTTTTCAGGTTAATGCCGAGTTCCTCAATCATGTCAAGGCAAGATACGATAAACTCAAGAGCGTTCTTGTTGCTGTGCTGACTGCCGGGGCGCAGTTCGCAGTTGAGCATGTAACCATGAGCGCCAAGATAGGCGAATATCGGCGCGTAACCGTCATGATTTTTGTAAGTCCAGGAGACTCCTTCCTTGTTCGAACCGGAATTGTCGAGCGGGGATACGTCAATATCTAACGGCGTATATTCGCCACTGATCGTTTTTTCGGTGCCGAAATACGATACCTTTTTCAGCATTTCAACATTGCTGAATCTTATAACAGGGAGGACTTCTTGAGTTTGAGCAAGTTCGTCAAGGCGTTGGCGCAAGGTTTCTTCCGAGGGTACAGCAGGCAGTCTCAGGCAATCACGGAAAAACGCATCATCATGAAAAGGGGTAACATCGGCATAATCATTTTTGCCGAGCGCAAACAGCCCGGCAATCGTTTTAAGAATGCCGCTGTGCTTGATTTTTCCGGTTTTCACCTTTGCCATTCGCATAAAATCCACCTTTTTCAAATTCTTCAGGCTATTGAAGAGCCCGCCGATTAAAGAAATTCCGCCAATTGAGTTGATTTCTTCATTACCTTGCTGTACTTTTACTTTCATGATAACCTGTTGGGTTAGTTTTTATATTAAAGATTTTACTCAACCTTAATATAACACTACCAACAGGTTATCTCTAGTTTTTATTAACTTTTATCCTGCTTTTTTCACGGATTCAGGTTAATTCTCTAAAGTATTTTTCGCGTCGTGCAAACTTCGCTTCACATTCCTCACACAATAAATATTCTTTAGGGCCATCTTGAGCATTGCTCTTAGGGATAGTTGCAAACCGGCTGGTCTCTTCATCACGTAAGTTCTTGAAAGCCCACTTTGGGTAAATGTGAGAATGTTTTAATTCTCTATTTTTAAGGCATAGCTTGCATTGGTTATATATTTTGGGGGTCATTTATTTTTGCAGAAAAAGTTATTATGTTTTTAAGTTTTTTGTACCGCAACAGAACTCAAACTTATAATAAAGATGCAAATAACAATCGTTCAGGAGTATTGCCTAGAAGAACATCGTCGCGCATGAGTTTTTCCAATGCCAATGAAAGATGTTGAGCAGTCTGTTTCTCTTCTTCATTGGTGTTAAGCAACAAAATGCCACCGCCCCATAAACCGGAATTTTCAGGATAAATGAATGCTGCGGGTACCTGAAAATCTCCACACCAGTGACATCCCGCGGGCACTTTGTCGGCAATAGAATCGCAGACCCAGCCACATTGTTTAATATTATCGTAACCGTACCAGTAAAACACCCGAAAACCAGCTCGTGCCAAAGAAATCGCTAATTCTACGGAATTCGGACTGTTTTGCGCTGCACGCTCAAACGGGTCATACGGATCAATGCAAACCAGAATGTTGCCAGGGGCTGTTGTTACGCTTGCTTGTCGGCAAATTGCTGTCATGCCGTCTTCGATCAAAATCTGCGCATCCAGAGATGCTGATTCCTGCTTAAGATTTTCTGCGCTGGCGGGATCTGTATCACATAGAGTATAACGGGCATGGTTGCCAATAATACGCATAGCGATCGCAGCCGAACCGGGATACTTCCCTGGTAATGATTGCAGCACTTTCAAGTATGCACATTTGTTGAGCGGCAAAAAATTGCCGGCACGTTTTATAAATTGAATAACGCCATGTTGTCGAGTAGAATCTGTAATTAAATCATAATACGCCGAACCGGCATGAGTTTCCCAGTACTGAGCCGGAGGATTGTTTTGCAAAATCTCGGCAAAAATCAGGTGTTTCCAGACATCTCCAAGTTTACTGAAATGTCGATTAGCCATATGTGTTTCCTGTTGTATCAGTTAAATTTTATAAATTGACCGGTGCTGATTATTTTTTCAATTTTTCTGGATTAAGCGCCTCAATTTTGGTCTTGAGTTTTTTCCCCGCCCGAAATTTGACAGTGGGTCGATCCGGTATGATAACTTCATTTTCAGGCTGCCGGGGATTACGAGCCTTGCGACTTTTACAAACAACAACCTTGAAAACACCGAAATTACGTAATTCGACCGGATTTCCAGCAGCAATTTCATTCGCGATACCATCCAAGGTCATTTGAACAATATCCATAACCTCTTTTTGAGGGAATTTGGTAGCTTTGGTAATTTTCAACACCAAATCGCGTTTTGTTATTGACATAGTTTAATTCTCCTTTACAATTTGTATTCTTCAACTTAATCCCAACTATGGCTCAGCACAAATAATTCGTTTCATATTTTTTCCGTTTCCCGGAATCTTCGAATTTCTTTATAAAACCGGATTTGAGAAAGATATCTATATTACGGAAAATCGTCGATTTTGCATGGATGGCATTTTGCTTCCTGGCTTCCCGAAAAAGCTCGTTTATGGAGTATGGCCCTTCCATGGAGTAAATAGTATTTAACAGATTTTCGCGTTCTATTGTGTAGACATGCCCAAGTTTTCTCAAGTGGTTCCGCAGGCTTGCCACGTTAACTTCCGATTGCATTTTTCATTTCCCTTAGTAATAATGATTTCAATGTACTGCGGCCAAATACAGTGTCGCAATAGTCCAGCTATTGAAAGTTTACCTGAATTTACATTATCCATTCGTCATATCCCCATTCGTCAAACACATACCGGGCATACCGGGCTGTAACGATCCGCCAATAACGCTGCGGAGAATGCCATGGCTTGCTTGCTTTCGCCAACAATATGGCATTTTCTTCGAGCCTGAGGTTGGCGGCATAAAACTTTTCATGGCTGTAATGATCAATGGGATGAAAACGTTTGGTATATTTAAATTCAGCGACATGAATTAACACCGCTTCAGGAGCAAATTTCATTGTCCATGCCATAGCGTCCAACACGGCTTTGGGATGATTGTTGACTCTTAGTTCTGCCAATTCAATATCGCTCAAGTGGTTGAACCACTCGGGAGTTTTTAATCCGACTTGAAGAATTTTTTCTCGCATTATGCGCACATTCGAAGGGGACATTTTAAATATATGCTGCTCCATATCGGAAAATCCTCCCTATGCTTTCATCTTCAATTAACAATGCCGTTAACGATATAAAATCCGCTTTTCAAATCTAATAATTTTCAATTTCCAGTCACTCTAAAAAAATGGGTTTAACAGCTTTCTCATTTTGTGTCGGGCTCTCATCGCCCGAACTCTGGTCTTGGAAAGCCGCCAATCAAGCTTCTCGGCAGCTTCTTTAAACGAGAGCCCTTCAAAATATACAACTTCAATTAACCTGCGGTCTTCCGGAGAAAGCTTATTGAGCGTCCAATCCAAAAGTTCACGCAGTTCTTTTTGCCTTACGTTTTTAGGGTAGTTTGCACAGACTTTCTCATTTACAATTATTCCCAACCATTCAATATTGTCGCTATTGCCGGTACCATTACAATATGCAGTCGCAATCAGCTCTCGACGTTTATAATTTTTCCGCCAGTAGTCACTGCAGGTTCGAAGAACAATTATACAGAGCCAATTGGCAAACGGCTTCTGGCGTGAGAACGTATGGAGGTTTTTGAAAGCCCTGATAAAAACTTCCTGGGTTACATCTTCGATATCGTTTCCAGGAACACGTTTTGCCGTCATCAGAAAAACCCGTTCACGATGCCTGTTGACCAAAACTACAAAGTTATCAATATTGCCGTTCAAAACAGAGTCGATAATTTTAATATCCAAATTTACCGCTGACATGCTGAATTCCGGTTAAATTCCTTTATCCTCAACTTCTGAAAACATTTTTGTTCTTCTTGTCATATCTTAAATAATAGCGACTTATCAGTCGATAAAATACATTTTATTGTCTTGTTCAAACTGCTTTCACAAAACCGCAAAATCGCTTTAAACGCATTCTCCACGATTCTTCAGGCAAGGCGCTGTCGCGCACAAATTTGAAATAAAGCGCCGGGATCAGATACAAGGTCATGGCCGCGGAAAACGTCAGTCCTCCGACCACTCCGAGACCGCAGCTGGAACGCAATTCAGAACCAAGCCCGGTGCCGAACGCCATCGGGAGCATGCCGACCACCGAAGCGATTGAAGTCATCAGAATTGGGCGGAATTTGGCTCTCATTGCCTGAAGCATGGCTTCGTGCGTACCGACTCCCCGCCCCGTCAGCACGGTGGTTTCATCCATGATCAGGATCGCGTTGTTAACCACAATGCCGATCATCATTACCCCGCCGAGCATACCTACCATCGACATGGAAGTTGAGGCAAGGAACAGAGTGAAGAACATCCCGATGAACCCGAGTGGCACAGTAACAAGGATAATGAACGGCCGCGCCCATGATTCCATAATTGCGGCGATCAGAAGATAAGTCATGACAGTCGCGATCACAAAAACATTGGCAAAATCCTGTGCGCCGCTTTCCATCATTTCCGCCTGTCCATAAAAAGCAAGTTTATAGCCGGGAGGGAGATTTTTTCCGACTTTGTCCTTCAGCAGGCTTACCACATCGCCCATCGCCGCTCCGCTCGCAGGGTTGCAGTAAATCCATGCGGCGCGTTGCTTGTCCTCCCTGATCATTGAAATTGATACCGGTGACGATTCAAAATCCGCAAGGACATTGATATTAACCGGCTTGCCTTTCATGGAGCCGATGACAATGTTTTCCGCTTCCTGAAAACCTTCAATATCATTGGTTTTAATGCGGATGTCATAGGTTCTTGTTCCTACTTTGTAGCTTCCGGCTTCCACGCCATCGAAGAATCCAAGAATTGAGGTGCCGAGCAATGATTCCGGGATGGCAAGATTTCTAAGAACCGCACGGTTCGGGACGACGTTGGTTCGCGGCTTGGTGGCCCTGATACTCGAATCAATGTCGGAAGCAATACCGGATTTCCGCAGAATATCGATTGCTTTCAGAGCTTCTCTTTGCAGGATGGCGAAATCGGAACCGGCGATGTAGGTAATGATTTCAGCACCAGATGATCCGGTAGAATTCGGAATATTCACGGAATAGCGGAGATTCTGCTTTTGCGACAATATTGCCCGCAGGTCGTCCGCGACTTGGAAAACCGACTTGCGTTTATCTTTATCAACCAGGTTTAGACTGATCTGCGTCAGATGAACACCTTCAGAAACCTGCCCGGCCATGGCATTGATGTAGCCGACCGTGGCACCGACCGATTCTACCTCCGGTAATTTGTCGATTTCCTTGATAACTTCGAGAGAACGTTTCCGTGATGCGGAAAGCGCGGTATTGGTTGGAAATTCCAGGGTGATCGAAATCTCACTTTTATCGTTTATCGGAATAAACGACATGCTGATATGCGGCAGCGAGATAATGCTAAGAAGCAACGAGACAGCCAGAACCAGAAGGATTACGGCTCCACTGTGTCGGCAGGTAAAGTCTATACTTTTCAAAAAAGCGGACTCCAGACGGGAATATCCCCAATCCCATAAACGGAAAAGCGCTTCGCTGACCCGGTTCGGTTTTTTTCTTTCTTTTGCAAAGAATATGGAAGCGAGAATCGGCGTCAGGGTAAAACTTACGAAAAGCGAAGCCAGCGTCGCCACCACCATGACTCCCGCAAACGGGGAAATAAGTAACCCGACAACGGAACTCATCAGCACAACCGGAACGAATACCACCACATTAGTCAGGGCGCTTGCCGCAACCGCGTTCACGACTTCATTTGTTCCGGAAATGGAGGCCTGGGGAGCGTCCATACCCTCATGCAGACGTTTGGAAATGTTTTCCAACACAACCACCGCATTGGTCACCAATACGCCGGTCGAACAGCCGAACGCGACCAGCGTCATCATGTCGAAAGTATAATCAAAGGCTTTCATGGCGATGAACGAGATAACGATGGATACCGGCATGGAAATGACGACCGTGAACGTGGAACGCGTGTCGTGGAGGAATAGAAACAACAGGACCGCGGTCAGCAGGATACCGAGCCCCACGCTCGACCAGGCATCGTCAACCGAAGCATGGATGAACGCGCCGGAATCCTTGAACCAGTGCAACTGCATTCCTCCCGGAAGCGAGCGCCCGTTTACGATAGTTTCATAGCGTTTTTTCACTTCGGCAATCACTTTGACGGCGTTGGCCTCGCTCTTCTTGACTATTTCGAGCTGGACGGCGGGCAGTCCGTTGAAATATGCTTCCTGGCGGATTTCTTTCGACATCAGTTTGATTTCCGCAATATCGCCCAGATAGATCCGTTTCCCCACATTACTGCTGATTTCCAAATCCTTCAATGCCTGAATATCCCGATATTCCGCGTCATAGGTAATCGACATCTCGGTTCCGTTTTGCTTTATCCGCCCGGCGGGTATTTTCAGGTTTGCCGAATTAATCCGGCTGATGACTTCCGCAATCGTCAGATTGCTTTCAGAAAGCTTTTTCCGGTCAAGAACAATGTGCAGCTGGACTTCGTTTCCTCCATGTATCCGGATTTCGCCGACGCCGGGAATACTCGAGAACATGTCCGAGAGAGTTTCATCGACATAATCATAAAGCTCGTCCACTGATTTACTCCCGGTCAGGAACAAAGTTACGACCGGAATCGCATTTATATTGACTTTGCTGAGCTTGGGGGTTTCTACGGCGCTCGGGAAATCATCGGCAATGGTATTTAATTTTTCCCGTACTTCGTGGACCATAATGTCGACATCCGTTCCCAAAACAAACTCCAGCGTTATCGCGCAGACATTTTCCATGCATACGCTGGTCGTATGTTTAAGCCCGTCAAGCGAAGCGACCACATCTTCGATCCGTTTCGCCACGTCAACCTCGATCTCTTCCGGAGAAGCCCCCGGATAGACGGTAGTAATCTGAACATACGGGACGTCGAATTTCGGCAGCGAATCAATGCCGATAGAATCATACATACGAATGCCGAGGAACAGAAGCATAATCAGGAAAGCGGTCATTGCCACTTTCCGTTTTACCGATATTTCGCTTAGCGTCATGCGGTTATTCTCCCTGTTTACCCGTTCCGTTCACAACTTTTATCGCACTGCCGTCATTCAGGAAATACTGCCCGGAAATCACCAGATCGCGGCCCTTGAGTTTTTCGGCATCGAGAATTTCCGTATAGCCGGCAGTGGAAAATCCGGGCTGAACCGTGATTTCCTGAGCTTTTTCACCGTTTACCGCGAAAACCGCATATTTTCCTCCGGCCCGAGCCAGAACGGCATCGGTCGGAACCCCGAGTCCGTTTCGTTCCGCGATGATTATGGTAATGTCGCAAAGCGTTCCACAAACGAGATTTTTCCGGCACGGCAGCTTCGCCTTGATCTCGAAGGTTCGGCTCAGCGGGTCGACACTCGGTGAAATATAGGAAAGCTTCGTCCGGCAAAGTTCCCGGCCTGCGAAATTTAAAACGATTTCCGTTTTCAGGGAGAGCTCTTCATAATACAACGAACTTATACACGCGGAGGCTTCCAGAGTGTTCTGGTCTTCCATTTCCAGCACTTTCGCTCCGACCGCGGCGAATTCCCCGGATTCGAGATACTGTTGCGTTATAATTCCGTCATAAGGGGCGCGAATAATAGAGTCAGCCAGGTTTTTTTGGGCAATTTCCAGATTGGTTCTCGCCTGCTCGATCTTGACCTTGCTGTAACTGAGTACGGCTTGTGCTTTATCGACCGCCCTTGTCGCGTTTTTCCATGCGGCTTCAGCGTTTTCATAATTCGCTTCTGAAACTACTCTTTTTTCATATAGTGTTTTATTCCGCATGTAATCAAGTTTTGCTTTTTTCAGATTGGTATGAGCAATTTCCACATCCATACGCGCGGTTTGGCAGGTTTCCTCCATTACTTTTAAGTTTTGTCGCTCCACTTTTACCTGGTTTTCCAGATTCTTCCGATCGGTCTGAAAAAGGATATCGCCCTTTTTTACCCGGGAACCTTCTTCCACGTTCAGTGAATTGATCGTCCCGGAAATCCGTGCGGCAATAGTTACCTTGTTGACCGGCTGGATTACTCCCTGTACTCGAATCTGGCGCCTGAATTTCTGCTTGGCCAGGCACGATACTTTCACCTTGACGGAATCATCACTTTTTTCCGCTTTCTGCTTCTTACCACATCCTGAAATGATAAAGCAGCAGCATATCAACGCCAACAGCAAGTCTGAATTGTATGGATATTTTATAGTAAACGGCATATTATTCATGTCCACCATTACCCCCTAATTAGAGCTCATTGAGCTTCGACGGGATATTTCTTTTCGCTTTCTTAAGAATTGGGTCGCACTCAAAGCATTGTGAATACAGGAAGCTTTTAATTTCGACAAGAACTTATCTGACGGTTTTCCTTCGGGATGCAATCTTATAAAGCTATTCTTGTTAAGCGCATAGAGTGCGAGCGGGGCAATAATTGTTGCGGTCCAGTTATAAGCTCGTTCAAAATCATTATCACCGGATACGGCATAATAAAAGTCTATGAATGCTTTTGCTCCAAAGCCCGCAGTAGCGCAAGAAGCTTTTTTGGAAATTCCCAGGTCCCGTTGTGACAGCTGAAACATGAATGTACAACACCAGGGCGGCTTTTCCGGAGAAAAAATTATCTCCATAAACATCTCGACCATTCTGGAGATTACCGTATTTTGCCCGTTGGGTTTATTCAAAAAACCTCGGTGCTCTTTCAGAAAACGGCCGATGGGGTCGGGTTTCCATAACTCTATGGAAAAATCCATCACTGCTTCAATCAGTCCGTCTTTGCCGCCGAAATGATAATGAATTACTCCGAGGTTTTCCCCAGCTTTTTCAGCAATTTGCCGTACTGTGACGGCGTGTATACCGCGTTCAGAAAACAATTCGCCGGCTGCCATGATCAACGCTCTTTTGGTAACTTCCGTATTAGCATACGTTTTCATAATTTTTTACCTCAAAAAACTTTTATTTTCGTCTAATTGTCTTTATCATTATTCAGACTACCGGAAATTGAAGCCGTCCGGATTAAACTTTATACATATGTATAATATTGCACAAAAGTGCAAAAGTCAAGCGGTTTTTATCTTCCCCAATGAAAAAAATTAAAAAAAATTCTACTGATCCGCAACATTGGAACCCTTCGTTTTTTTGTTCTGTTGCCGATTCAGGTTAAAAGGAGCATAAAACCAATATCGTTAATTCGTTAACTCGACGGTCATGTTTTTTATCTTCTTTTAAGCAATTAATCAAACAGGTTGATTGGAATATTCTTTGGTGGTAACATCGGCTTTACCCTCACTCCAGTGCAGCCTGCGTTTCATCCATTCACGAAACCTCTGAAATAAAGAATACAACGCAGGCGTAAATACAATACCGATCAAACTGGCCAGCAGCATTCCGGAAAAGGTTGTTATGCCGATAGCGCGTCGGCTTCCGGAACCGGCGCCGCTGGCAATTACCAGCGGAAACACCCCGAATAAAAAACTCCAGGCGGTCATAAGCACCGCGCGATACCGCAAATTCGCGCCGTTCATCGCCGCCTCATATACGCTTTTGCCGTTTTCGCGTTCCTGTTTGGAAAATTCCACCATCAGAATGGCGTTTTTGGCGGCAAGCCCGATCAGCATAACCATACCGAGTTGCGCGTAAATGCTTAAAGTTTCCCCGGATAACTTCAAACCAAGCAGAGCGCCGAGAATTGCAAATGCGACTGTCAGCATAACCGGAACCGGAATCGTCCAGCTTTCATATTGCGCTACCAGGAATAAATACGCAAAAATCAAGGCGAGAGCCATCAAAAGAATGATCTGCCCTTCGTTCTGGCGTTCCTGGTAACTTAAGCCGGTCCATTCTGCATGGTAATTTTCCGGCATAGCCATGTTTTCAACAATGTCAATTAATTTTTTTGAACTGACGCCCGGAGCGGCCTGCGCATTCATTCCGGCGCAGGTCATCTTATTGAAACGGGTGATCTGGCGCGGTCCAACCATGTAACTCAGTTTGCCCAGGGAACTTAGCGGAACCATTTCACCGCTGTCATTCTTTACCTGAATTTCCCGGATATCATCCAGCGTGCCGCGAAATTCCGATCTGGACTGCATTTTTACTTTATAATTCCGGCTCATCATGGTAAAGTCATTGATGTAAAGAGACGCAAGTTTGCTTTGCAGCGTAGAAAAAATGGTTTTCGCCTCCACGCCGAGGGTTTCAGCTTTTTCACGGTCAACATCCAGATAAAGTTGAGGAGTGTCCGCATTATAAGCCGTCATCGCATAACGGGTTTCCGGGCGGGCGGAAAGCTCCATAGCCAATTTTTTCGCCGTAACGGAAAGCGCCGCCGCGTCGATGTCTCCGATCCCGCAGAGCTCGAAAGTCGCGCCCCCGGTCATTCCCAGCCCCATAATCGCCGGAGGCGTGAAACAGATAATACTGGCATCCGCAATTTTTCTGGTTCGCTGCTGAACCTGGGAAATAATTGCATTAAGCTGGGTTTCAGGCGTTTTCCGCTCGTCCCAATTGTCAAGCATAAGGATGCTCATGGCACAATTTTCTCCGTTTCCCGACATCATACTCATGCCGGAAACCATCATGACGGATTTTATGCCTTTTACGTCCGCAACGCTCTTGTGAAATTCATCCATCACTTTATGGGTGCGGTCAAGCGAAGCTCCGCTGGGCAATTCAATATTGCACATGATTACGCCTTTATCTTCCTGAGGCAAAAAGGAGCTGTCAATGCGCTTGAAGAAAAAATAAACCGTTCCAATAGCGACTCCGAATAAAATCAGCGTAAGCAATGCTCGCCTGACCAGTAAATTGACCCCGAATGAATAAATTTTACGGCTGGCGTCAAGGGTAACATTGAACGGTTTGAAAAAACGATGCGGATGTTCTGCCGGTTTCCTCAGCAGTATCGCGCAAAGCGCCGGGCTCAAGGTCATTGCCACTATGGTTGAAAGACAGAGTGAAATACACATGGTTACCGCGAACTGAATATAAATTTCTCCAACCATCCCTCCATAAAAAGCCAAGGGCAGATAACAGGCGACCGTAACCAGCGTGGTTGCAATTATAGCTCCGCTAATCTGCCTCATACATTTGAGAGCCGCCTCCTTGGGCGAAAGGTTTTCCCGGCTCATTAAGGCCTGACTGTTTTCCACCACGACGATAGCATCGTCGCACAGGGAGCCGATTACCAAAATAAGGCCAAACATCGTCAGGACATTTATGCTGTAATCAAACATCAGCATAAACGGGAACGTCCCGATTAACGCCACAGGGATCGCAAGCGAAGGAATCAACGTCGCCCGCCAGTCCTGTAAAAAAAGCCAGGTAATCAGGACGACCAGCAGCAAAGCGATAATAATCGTTTGAAGAATTTCCCGCAGTGAGACATTGATGAATTCGGTAGGGTCATATGCGACCTCACAGTTTACCCCTTGAGGGAAACGCTTTCCCCACTTTGCAAGCTCCTCTTTTACCCGGTTGACGGTGGAAAGCGCATTGGCGTCCGGAGCGCGATAAACGGCAAGCCCAACCACTTGCCTGCCGTTTGACGAACACTTTCCGGAATAAGAACTGGCGCCGATTTCAACTTTTGCCACATCTTTGAGCCGGATGATGCTGCCGTCGGAAGCATGACGCAAAACTATATGTTCAAATTCCTCGACAGTTTTAAGCCGCCCTTTTACGTTCAGCTTATAATTTACATATCGATTACTGTTCTCCGCGCCTATTGAGCCGGCCGCGGCCTGAATGTTCTGAGACTCCACCGCCTGGGAAATATCCGAAGTGGAAATACCCAAACCGGCCATCCGCAACGGATCAAGCCATATCCGCATGGAATACTCCTGAGAGGCCATGATTGAGGCGGAAGACACTCCGTCGATACGGCTGATCGCGTCTTTGACGTTAGCTTCAATATAATTGTTTAATTCCATTATTCCCATGTTGCTGCCGTCTGTCATAAAAACAAATACCGCCAGCATATCGCCGCCGCGTTTTTTTACGGTAATGCCGGTCTTGGTTACATCGCCGGGTAATTTTGCCTCCGCGCGCTTAACCGCGTTTTGCAAATTAACCATTGCGATATCGGTGTCAGTACCGCTTTTAAAGGTTACGGAACAGGAATAATTACCGGAATTATCACAAGTGGAACTGAAATAAAGCAAATCATCCACGCCGTTAATTTCATCCTCAATCGGCATCGCCACCGTTTGAACGATAACTTCCGCCCCGGCTCCGGCATAGCTTGCCGAAACATACAGTGTCGGCGGCGCAATCTCCGGATATTCGGCGACCGGCAGTTTGCAAAGTGAAATAACTCCGGCAAGCACTATGACTACACTGATGACGATAGCCAGCCTTGGACGCTCGATAAATATTTTTGAAAACATAATTATTCTCCAGCAGGAATGGGCTCGACTTGCCCGCCGGGCATTGTTTTGTGAGTCCCTTTGACGATAACCGTTTCTCCTGTTTTCAGGCCGGAAATAATTATTTGCAATCCGGATTTTGAGTTCCCAGTCACGATGTACCGTTTTTCCACCTTGTTCGCCTTGTTCACGACGTATACGTAAGAGCCTTTGTTATCGTGCATGACGGCCGAAGGCAAAATCGCCGGAACCATATGCCCCTGGCTTTTTGAAAGGGTTACCCCGACCGTACTTCCGACAATCAATCTGTAGTCATGGTTGGGAAAATTCGCGAATACCTGAATCGCATCGGTTTTAGAATTGGCCTCGTTGTTCAGCAATTCAATTTTCCCCGCAGTCGGATACATGCTGCCGTCAGAAAGCTTGACCCGCACAATTCCTTTTTCTAACAATTCCCTTGGTCCGCCGAAGAGGGAAAGCAAATCCACAGTACTGATGGAAAAACGAACCCTTATCGGTTTTACCTGGATTATTTTCAACATTTCCCCGGAGGACGGCGTAACATAATTTCCGGCGGTGAAACTCGTTACTCCGGCAATTCCATCCAAAGGCGCGGAGATTGTGGTATTTTTATAATCATCCCGGGCGGTAATCAGCGCGGCTTTGGCGGCAAGCAGCGAAGCTTGATAGGCCTTTAAGGTAGACTTCGAGTTTTCCATTGCATCACGGCTTACCGCTTTTTTTTCATAAAGCGAATACTGGCGGATAAAATTATTCTTAGCGTATTCCACCCGGGCTTCGCATTCCGTAACTTTGGCCTCGGCGCTCTTGACCGCCGCTTCATATTGGGTCGAGTCCAGTTGATAAAGCATTTGTCCCTTTTTTACGAGGGCGCCGTCTTTGAAGCCGATACGCAGTATTTCACCCGAAACACGCGCCTTGATATGAACTTCCGATTGCGATACGACCAAACCGGTATAACGGCGGCTGTCAATATCTTCCGTTTCCCCGACCTTCTCTACCGCGACAACAACATTCGGTCGTGATTTCGCTGGAACATCCCCAAGCATCCGCATATCAGCGGCAAAAATTATAATTAAAAAAAAACTCCATGTAATAAACTTTTTCATTTTTTCTTTATCCCGTTTTTCTCATTTTCAAGCTCAGTAAGCATTGTTTCAAGGACATTGTAAAAAATCACCTGATTTTCCGGAGGAATATTTTTTAAAAGTCTGGCGGTCAATGCGGTAAAAAAAACATCGGTTTGGGTTCGAATTGTACTGCCCTTTTCCGACAGGCTGATACTTACCGCCCGGCGGTCGCTTTCCAAAAGACGACGCTCCAACATACCAGCTTTCACCAGCTTATCCACAGCCTGGGAAACGCCGCCGGGAGTAATTCCAAGTTCGTCTGCTATATCTTTTACTTTTACTTCGCCGCTTGGGCTTGAGAGAACACTTCCCATAACTTTCAATTGAGCAAGTGTTGCCCGGTTCCGCAGCTTATCAGGCATGCTGCGATTATGGACATCATGGATTGAACCAGTTGTTTTGAACAGCATTTTCCAGATTTTTTCAGCATCAATATTATTTTTCATTATTTTATCCTTATCCAATTATGGTTAGTTGTTAAATAGTTTAGTAACTAAAATATATATCAACTTAATCAAAATGTCAAATTGGAAGAATGGAAAATGTAATATTAACTGGTTCTTCAGGCGTTTTTATAGGGATTTTAGTTTCTTCTGAAAAAACTGATAATAAAGAGATGATTTAAAAGCATCACGGGAAAAAATACTATAGTTATAATTTGCTTGAGATTTGGAGTAAGTGTAGAATGATGTACATCTTTTTAGTGTGCATGGAGCCATGATATATTGGTTGGTAGCATCAATAGTATGATTTTGTCCGCGAAAAACAAACTTTCTAGGTAAAAACAACTTACAATATTTTCCAAAACAACGATTTCTTTATTTTTATATCAGTCGACGGGAACTTTTCTGCCGCCGGCACTTTTGAACAGCCGATGGGCAATACTTGCGGCCAGCCATATTGCGATTGCCGGAAATAGAGACTTCTGTTCATAAATAGAGTTCTGTAAATAAACTGCGAGCGCCAGTGAAAATCCGAGATAGAGCCAGGTTATCACAGTCAATGGAACCCGGTTGATGATTTTATGTTTATGCCGGTGTTTTTTCCTGATTGCATACCATAAGATTTCCAGCATAACGGCAAGTAAAGCCCAGAATGTGTCAAGCGCAACCCCCGCAGACCAGATAAAAATGGTAGCCAGCGAAATTATTCCGATTTCGGGAACAGTCATGAGAAAATAATCCTGTTCGGAATAAATAAGGTATACCCCTACCGTGACAAGTATGGAACAAAACATAAAAACGGCTAATATGAGCCAGTCATACCAGTACAGGCAAAAAGCTCCTCCGGTGTCTTTATTGCCGATTTTCGGAACCGCAGGGCAGCGCCGCTCCAAGCGTGCGCCGCAGACCCGGCGGCATTTCTGCTCGATTGAGCCACGGACGAAAACGTCGCCGTTTTTGAGTACGCGCCCGGACTGCCAGTAAATATACCCGACCCGGCATTGTCCCCGCGGCCCTCCGGTCTGGAGCGTGGTAAACTGAACGATATCGACTTTGTAATCTTTCTGTTCTGACCAGCCTTCGGAATAATTGTCCGACCTGTTGTAATCGCCCTTCATACCACCGGATTTACTGTCTCCG
>JAQUOK010000004.1 GCA_028717165.1 Victivallaceae bacterium
GTTCGATATCTGCCATATGGGCGAATTCCGGATTACCGGCAATAACGCGCTTGAAGCCCTGGATGCGATTTTTGCGCGCCCGGTATTCAATCAGCGCGTCGGCGTCTGCCGTTATAATTTTCTCCTTAACCGGGACGGCAAAGTTATGGACGACCTGATCGTCTACCGTTTGGACGAAGACGATTTTTATATCGTGGTCAACGCCGGGACGCGTGCTTCCGACGCCGAAATGATCCAGTCGCAGCTGCCGGATGATATTGTTTTCGAAGACGTTTCCGACCTGACTGCGAAGCTTGACCTGCAGGGCCCGCTTGCCGCCGACATCCTCGTAAAAACCGGCTTGAAAGTTGCTGATCTGCCGGCGTATTTCAACTGGACGGAAGCCGTAATCAATGACATTCCGGTTTTGTTAAGCCGCACCGGGTATACCGGGGAACTCGGTTTTGAACTTTATTTCGATGCGGAACAGGCAGTTGAAATGTGGGAATACCTGCTTTCCTTCGAAGACGTCAAACCCGTTGGTCTCGGAGCCAGGGATACTTTGCGGCTGGAGGTCGGTTACGCGCTCTATGGACATGAACTCACCGACGCTTATACTCCGCTGGATGCCGGGTACGGCCCGCTGCTCAAGCTGGACGAGTTTCCTGAACGCAAATTTACCGGCCGGGCCGCCCTGGAAGCGGCACCGCCCGCTTACAAACTGACAGCCGTAAATCTTGACGGCAGGCGCGCGGCGCGCGCCGGAGCTGACGTAATGACTCCGGAAGGCGAAAAAATCGGCGTGGTTACCTCCGGAGTTTTCGCTCCTTCCCTGGGCAACGCCATTGCCCTGGCCTACCTCGGCGCGGATGCGGACCATAGCGTTGGCGGCAAAGTGCTTTTGAGTGCCGGAAGGGAGGCTGTCGAGGGAGAGATCACCGAACTGCCGTTCTATAAAAACGGCACTGTCAGAAAAAAAATATAAGCCGGCGGGCGACCGGCGGAAAAGGAAAAAATTTTTGAAAAAACTTCCTGTTCTTTTCCGGGCTGACAATTCCCTGTTCAAAAACTCTATAAAAAAAATTATAAGTTTTTGTTTTAAGGCTTGACAATACTCTGTTTAAGAGTTAAATCGTGTCTTGACATAAAAATCCGTTATTAATCTTTTAATGTAAAAGGTAAAATTAAGATGAAATATTATTCAGAAGAGCATGAATGGATACTGGTGGAAGATGATGAAGCGACAATTGGAATCTCCGAATATGCGGCGGCGGAACTTGGCGATATTACCTATGTCGAGCTCCCGATGGAAGACGATGACGTGATTGTCGGAGATACCCTTGGCGTGATCGAATCAGTAAAAGCGGCTTCTGACGTTTATTCCCCGATTACCGGTACGGTCATTGAAGTTAACAGCGAACTCGAAGACAATCCCGGCCTGATCAACGAATCAGCCGAAAAAGCCGGCTGGATATGCAAACTCGGCAATATCGATGTTGCCGAACTCGATGACCTGATGACTCCGGACGCCTACGCTAAATATCTCAAAACCCTTGCCTGAAAATAAACCGGAGAAAATAAATTGCCTTATATCGCAAATACCAGTGAAGACCAGCAGGCAATGCTTGCAGCGATATCCTGCGCCGACTTCACCGATATGTGGCGGAAATCTCAGGTCACGGTACCGGAACCGCCGCTGTTGAACATCCCGGAAGGAATGTCTGAATTCGAAGTTATAAGCAAGCTCCGCAAACTGGCGGCAAAAAACGCTACTGAACTGCATACTTTTATCGGCGCCGGTTATTACGATCACATAATCCCGGCGGCGGTCAGCGAAATAACCGGGCGTTCCGAATTCTATACCGCCTATACGCCTTATCAGCCGGAAGCCTCTCAGGGAACTTTACAGGCTATCTACGAATACCAGTCAATGATCTGCCGTTTGACCGGAATGCCGGTTTCGAACGCCTCATTGTATGACGGCGGAACCGCTTTGTTCGAAGCGATGATGCTGGCGATCCGCACCACCCGGCGGCGCCAGGTGGTGGTGTCCGAAGCCGTATCGCCGATCTTCCGTAAAATGCTTGACGCCTACAGTTCCAATTTGAATATCGAACTTATCCAGATTTCCGCCGGAATCGACGATTCCGCTCAGAAAGAACTGCTGAAGGCCGTCAGCGAGCGGACCGCCTGCGTGATCGTCCAGTATCCTAACTTTTTCGGGACAATCGAAGCCTGGTCGGAATTCAATGAAAAAGTACATGAGAAAAAAGCTTTGTCCGTATGTTCGACCTATCCGGTTTCACTGGCGCTCCTGACGCCGCCGGGCGAACTTGATTTCGATATCGTTACCGCTGAAGGCCAAAGTCTCGGCAACAACCTGAATTTCGGCGGCCCGTATCTGGGAATTATGGCGGTAACGGAAAAACTCATGCGTAAAATGCCCGGCAGAGTCTGCGGACGTACCGTCGATTCTGAAGGCAAAGACGGTTTTGTCCTGACTTTGCAGACCCGCGAACAGCATATTCGGCGGGAAAGCGCAATGTCGAATATCTGCTCCAACGAAAGCCTCTGCGCCTTGAGCGCCCTCGTTTACCTGGCGTGTGTGGGCAAACAGGGACTTATCCAGGTTGCTGAACTTTGTGCCGCCAAAGCGGCTTACGCGCGGCAACTGCTGCTGGAAATAGAAGGCGTTGAAGCCGTCGGCGGGAACGCTTTCTTTAATGAATTCGTTATCCAACTGCCCGGTGACGCCGCTGAAATCGTCGGTAAACTTATTGACAAAGGCTTTGCCGCCGGTTTTCCGCTCGGACGTTATTATCCCGGCCGCAAAAACCAGTTGCTGGTTGCCGTCACCGAAAAACGGACTAAAGAGGAAATCAAGGCTTTAGCCACAGCCCTGGAGGCCGTGTTATGAAACTGATATTCGACAAAGGCAAACCGGGCCGCCGCGGCAGTTCACTGCCTAAAATGGATGTTCCTCCCGAAAACGCCGTTCCTGCACAGTTCCGCCGCCGAACCGCCGCGAAACTGCCGGAAGTCTCCGAACAGGACGTTATCCGCCATTATACCTTGCTGAGCCGTAAAAATATGGGTGTCGACACCAATTTTTATCCGCTGGGCTCATGCACTATGAAATACAACCCCAAAGTCAATGAACGCGCGGCAAGCCTGCCGGGCTTTGCCGAACTTCATCCCCTGCTGCCGCAACTGCGCCGGGGCGGAGCTTTGACCCAGGGAGCTTTGGAAGTGATCTATGAAACCCAACGCCTGCTCTGCGAACTGCTCGGCTTTGCCGATTGTACGATGCAGCCCTTGGCCGGGGCGCACGGCGAACTCACCGGCATTATGCTGATCGCGGCTTATCACAAGGCGCGCGGCGACCATGCCAGAAAAGTACTGCTGATCCCGGACGCGGCGCACGGAACTAATCCGGCCAGCGCCATGGTCGGCGGTTTTATCACTCAGACCGTCGCCAGCGACGCGGAAGGCAACGTCGATATCGAAGACCTGAAAAAACACCTGGGACCCGATACCGCCGGCCTGATGCTTACCTGCCCGAACACCCTCGGCCTCTTCGATAAAAATGTTCAGGAAGTCTGTCGTCTTGTCCATGAAACAGGCGGGTTGAATTACTGCGACGGCGCCAACCAGAACGCCGTTATGGGCAGGGTCTGCCCCGGACAAATCGGATTTGACGTAATGCACGTGAATATCCACAAAAGTTTTTCAACCCCGCACGGCGGCGGCGGTCCGGGAGCCGGGCCGGTACTGGTCGGAGAGTGTCTGGTGCCTTATCTGCCGGTTTCGCGCGTGGAAAAACGCGACGACGGCACCTACACGCTGCGTTACCACTGCGAAGAAAGCATCGGCTATATAGCCCCGTTCTACGGCAATTTCGGAATCATCCTCCGGGCTTATGCCTATATCCTGACTTTGGGCCGCGAAGGTCTGAAACGGATAAGCGAGAACGCTGTTCTGAACGCCAATTACATGCGGGTCAGACTGGCGCCGTATTTTGACCAGAAAGTTGACCGTCCGTGCATGCACGAATGCGTATTTTCCGCCGCGCCGCAGGCTAAAAAAGGCGTTCATGCCCTGGACATTGCCAAGGCCCTGATCGACCGCGGCTTCCATCCGCCGACCATGTATTTTCCGCTGATCGTCCACGAAGCGTTGATGATCGAGCCGACGGAAACCGAATCAAAGGAAACGCTGGATGAATTCATCGACGCGCTGATCGAGGTCGTCAAACTGGTTGACACCGATCCCGAATCCATTCTGGCAGCCCCGGTAACGACTCCGGTAAGGCGTCTGGATGAAACTTCAGCCGCCAGAAACCCGAACCTGGCGGATATATAAGACTGTTTTTTTACAGCCCGACCGCTTCCTTGAAAAGTGGTCGGGTATTTTTTTAGACAGGATCATTTCTCTAATAATTAAAATACAATTTTGAAAATCTTGGCAAGTTTAAAAAAATAAAAAAATGATTCTGTCATGAATAAAACATTATTTTATCTTTTAGACGGCCCCATCAAAAGTCATTGTTTGAGAAAATGGGACTTTTGAGACACTTGGGACGCTTGGGACTTTGAGGTAAAATTCAAAAGTCTCAACCGTCCCGGGAGTCCCAATCGCTGTCAAGCAAGACTTTTGTCGGCCTCGTCTTTTATTCCGATTTCGTGAAAAAGCTCAAAAATTATCCAAAATGATTTGAAAATTCGCATATTTAAGGCACTTTAAAGTCTTTTAGTTAATTAACTTGTAGATATAAAAATATATAATATTCAACATGAAAGCTTTCGAATTAAGACAAAAATATATCGATTTCTTTGTGAGTAAAGGGCACAAGGAAATAAAGAGCGCCCCCGTCATACCCGAAAACGACCCCACCTGTCTGTTCACAACCGCCGGAATGCATCCCCTCGTTCCTTACCTGAGCGGTGAAAGTCATCCCGCCGGTAAACGCTTGGTGGATTGCCAGAAATGTATCCGTACCGGTGATATCGACGAAGTCGGCGATCCCGTGCACCTGACCTTTTTTGAGATGCTCGGCAACTGGTCGCTCGGCGATTATTTCAAAGCTGAAGCCGTCGAATACAGTTTTGAATTTCTGACCAGCCCCGAATGGCTGAGCATCCCTATTGATAAACTTGCGGTTACCGTCTTCAAAGGCGATGCCGACGCGCCCTTTGACCAGGAAGCATACGATATCTGGCGCCAGCTCGGCATTCCCGAAGAACGTATAGCAAAATGCGGCAAAAAAGAAAACTGGTGGGGTCCTGCCGGTTTGACCGGCCCCTGCGGCCCGGATACGGAAATGTTCTACTGGACGGGCGAAGGCGAAGCTCCCGAACTGTTTGACCCGGAAAATAAACTCTGGGTTGAGATCTGGAACGACGTTTTCATGCAGTACAACAAAAAAGCCGACGGCGCCTATGAAGCGCTCTCCCAGAAGAACGTCGATACCGGCATGGGACTCGAACGCGTCACCGCCGTTCTCCAGGGCAAGGCAAGCTGTTACGATACGGAACTGTTCCAGCCGCTTTTCGGGAAACTCGACGAGATCCGCGGCATCGGCGCTCCCGCCGAACGCGTGGATTCCGAACGCATTATCGCCGATCATATGCGGGCAGCGGTTTTTATCAGCGCCGACGGCATTGCGCCCGGCAATGTCGACCAGGCTTACGTCCTGCGCCGCCTGATCCGCCGGGTAATCAGGGAAGCGAATAAAATCGGGATCGATAAACCTTTTGTAACTGAACTCGCGCAGGTAATAATCGATAACTATCAGGAGCCTTATCACGAACTCGCCGCCAATGCAACCAGAATCAGGGAAGAATTTGAAACCGAGGAGAAACAGTTCGCCGAAACCCTGGCCAAAGGTACCCGTGAATTTGAAAAACTGATCGCCAGAGTCCCGGCGCATGTCCAGAAAAAAATCATCAGCGGTAAAAACGCTTTCTTCCTTTATGAAACTTACGGGTTCCCGCTTGAACTGACCGAGGATATGGCCCGCGAAAACGGCTTTGAGGTAGACCGGGAAGGTTTTGGCAAGGCCTACGAAAAACATCAGGAAATGTCCCGTAAAGGCGCTGAACAGAAATTCAAAGGCGGCCTGGCGGACGCTTCCGAACAGACCGCGGACCTGCACACCGCAACCCATCTCCTGCAGCAGGCCCTGCGGCAGATTTTGGGCGATCACGTTCAGCAGCGCGGTTCCAATATCACCGCCGAACGTCTGCGTTTTGACTTTTCCCATGACGACAAGGTTTCCCAGGAAGATCTGCATAAGGTTGAATTCATCGTCAATGATATTATCAGACAGGATCTGCCCATCGTCTGCCGGGAAATGACCGTTGAGGAAGCTAAACAGGAAGGCGCCATCGGCCTCTTTGAAGACCGCTACGGAAATAAAGTGAAAGTTTATTCGATCGGTAATTTCAGCAAGGAAATATGCGGCGGTCCGCATGCTGCAAACACCGGGAGACTGGGCAGGTTCAAGATAAAGAAAGAGGAAAGTTCAAGCCGCGGCGTAAGACGTATTAAAGCCGTGTTGATAAAATGACCGGCCAGGAGTATTATAATAATAGAGGGGAGCTTCGAAGCCGGAAAAAAACGCAGGTAACGCTTTGATTAAAAAGTCTGATTTATTAATAGCTCACAATAAAGGAGCTTACACAATCATAGTCGAAGGCAGAGCGAACTTTGACTATGGCCTTCCCCTGCGCAATTTCGCTAAAAATCTGGACAATAACTTCACCAGGATCACTATTGACCTGGGGGCTTGCCTCGGCATGGACAGCACTTTCATGGGGATAATGGCTATGATCGGGCTCAAAGCGAAAAAAAACAACGTAACCGTCGAAGTCCTCAATGCCGATAAAAATAACCGTTATCTCCTTGAAGGACTCGGGCTGGATAAACTTTTCAAGTTCTCCAATTCCGATACCTGCGGAGTCTGCAGGGAAAAAATTGCTCCGGACGCCAAATCCTGCTCCATGCTCAACCGGGCCGAAACTGTTGTCGAAGCCCATCAGACCCTGATGGCTGTAGACAAGAACAATATCCAGAAATTCGAAAAAGTCGTCGAATTTGCGAAGAAAGACGCGGAACTCCTGAAAAACAAAAAAGACAAAGAAAAATAAGCCGGGAAATGGAGCCCGCATTCGTTGCGTTCGGCATTTTTATTCGACGTTCGATCTTCAAGAAATGAAATCAGCCTCTGATTATTGCCACAATTTCGTCGCGTTTGGCTTTCATTTGTGCCTGGTCGTCGGCTTCCACGATCAAACGCATCAACGGTTCGGTATTCGAAAGCCTGACGTTAAACCACCAGGTTTTATATTCGACGCTCAAACCGTCCAGTTCAAACTGTCTGCCGTCGGCATATTTGTTTTTTAATTCAGCCAGAATTGCCTGCGGGTCGGAAACTTTTGAATTGATTTCGCCGCTGAAAGCGTATTTGCGCAGGGGAGCGACAAGTTCACTGGCGGTTTTTCCGCTTTTGCAGATGAGATTGGCGAACTTGACGAAGGCAAGGCCCTGGGATTCGGCAGTATAGTTTTCCTTGAAATAATAATGTCCGGACAATTCCCCGGCGAAAACCGCGTCATATTCACGCATCTGGGCCTTGATGAAAGCATGTCCGACCCTGGACATGACCGCAGTGCCGCCGTTGGCTTCAATACACTCCTTGACCGCCCGGCTGCTGCGCAGGTCGTAAAGAATCGTCGCCGGGCCGTCGGATAAAATATCCTGCGCGATCAAAGCGGTGAATAAATCCATCGGGATAATTTCCCCTTTGTTATCGATAAATCCGCAACGGTCGGCGTCGCCGTCGAAAGCAGCTCCGAAATCGGCTCCGGCTTCTTTTACTTTCGCCCGGATCGCATCCAGAGTATCGGGTTTCAACGGATTGGCTTCGTGGTTCGGGAAGGTTCCGTCAAGTTCCTTGTACAAGGGAATTATTTCAAAGAAATCTTCTATTCCGGCACTTTCAAAAGACCCCATGGCGTTGGCGTAATCGACAACGACTTTCAGTTTACGGTCAACTTTCAGGTGCGCGCGCAGAAATTCAGCATATTCCGGCGCGATATTGTAAGCGGAAATGCTTCCGGGTTCAGCGCATTTGCTCCACGCTTCCTCTTTGACGATACGTTCGATATCCATAATCCCGGTAGCGCCGCTGATCGGGACAGCGTTTGCCAGACACATTTTGAAACCGTTCCAGCCGGCCGGATTATGCGAAGCGGTAATAATGACGCTGCCGTCGGCGCCGAGTCTGCCATTGGCGAAATAAGACATCGGGGTCGAACACAGTCCGAGGTTTATGACATTTGCCCCCTGCGCGGTCATGCCTTTGGCAAGAGCCCCGAACAAAGGAACCGAATCCGGACGCATGTCATAGCCGATAACGACTTTCTTCGCCCCGGTAAATTCCACATAGGCGCGTCCGATCTTTTCCGCGATCTTTTCGTTCAACTGTTCCGGGTAAATCCCGCGAATATCGTATGCTTTAAAAATTCCGGCCATCTGCTTCTCCTTGAGATTTATAATTTACTGAGTAGAGAAAATACATCCCGCAAACGGAAAATACAAGTTGGAGCAGGTTATAAAAGTGTTAAAACCGCCACACTTGCGGGAATAAAAGCGGGAGATAAGGTCTTATTTTTATTACTGTAATCGGGGACAGTTCATACGGTCTCACCGTACCATGGTTCAAGGTATGGCGCAGTGGAAGATTCCGCATTACAAATTACCTTTATCAGCGGTCCTTTCAGGGGAAGGGGGCGGGGGCGCGGCTAAGACGGCACTGTGGGCGACTGGCTCTCAACAAGAACCGTCGCCGAACTCCGATTATACACTTACTTTACCAGTGCCGGGTCGATTTTGCGCAAGGTCATGATTTGAACCGCAATTATGCTGACAATCAGAAGCGCGGCGATAATGAACGGCAGGTTGCGGTCTCCGGTAACGTCAACCAGATATCCGCCCGTCAGCGGCGCGACTATTCCGGTAAAACCGACAATAACCTCATTCCATGATACGTATTTGCCGCTTTTTGCAGGATGAACGAGAGAATGAAACACCAGACAGAAAAAGAACCCGCCGGAATAAACCCCGAAAATAAACGCCGCCAGATAAAACTGCCAGGTTGCGGTTCCGCACCAGAACAAGACCATTCCGGCAATCCCGCACAATGAAAAGAGCAGCATCGGCACGATTTTATACATCCAGTAGCGGCTCTTTACCAGCAGCAGGGAAAAAAATCCCTGCGAATAGGAAACCAGAGCCATGATAAATCCAAGTTCATCTTTGGATATTTTCAGGATTCCGGCCTTGTACGGGAATATCGTACGGATCAGAGCAACCGACAGACAGCCGATACCGGCAGTCAGCCAGCCCAGCCAGACCAGATCCGGCATCCGGGAATAATCGACTCTTGATTTGTTGATCGCCGCGGCCGGTTCCGGGATTTTCCTGTGAAAATTGTCGATATAATATTTCAGCGGCCAGGTGGCGGCGGCAACAAAAACGACGAGAGCGACACTTATCCAGTAGCAGTATTTCCAGCCGTTTTCAGGAGCGATATAGCCCCATGCGAAAGACGCGATAAAGGGGCCGCTGGCGATACCGCAGCTCCAGGCAAAACCGTAAAGCGCGGTAGAACGTACCAGTCCGGCATGGACATCCTTGTCCGAGGCTTTCATGAACACCTGGAAAGAACAAAAGAAAAGCGCGCTGCCCAGTCCGGTCACCAGCATCCAGTACAACTGCATGCCGGGGGCATTCAGGAATATCAGGAGCAGCAAGCCCAAAGCCATTATTGCACAACCGCAGGTTATCAGAAAAGGCGCACGCTGCGCATTATTGATCTTAGCGACGAAAAACGAAAAAAACGAATGCCCGAAAGCCCAGGCCGTTACCGGCAGAGTACAGGCAAAAGCGCCGGCGCCGCTGTGGATCAGACGCAGATTGGTTACAAATATGACAGTTCCGATAACGACATCGACCATAGCCGGGAAAAAGAAAATAATGAAGCGCAACATTTAAAATCCTGCAGTGAAATTATTTTATATTCATCCACAGGAACGCAATCGTAATCGCGACCGGTGCAACGAACCGGATAAATATCCCCCAGAGAGAGGCCAAAGTCAGGACATGATAACGCTCATCATTATGACTGGGGTCGTCTTTCAGCCCGGCAAGCAGGGCGATCAGGTGTACGTCGGCAAAATTGCTCGAACCGTAACGGATTTCCTTGACCGCCTTGCGGGTTCCCCATATCCAGCCGACAAAAAGGGAAATCCCCAGTCCGCCCAGCGGCAGAAACCAGTTGGAGGAAAGATTGTCGATAGTCTCGAAAAAATTTCCCGACTGCACATTGAACGCTTTTACCAGCCAGTCGTGCAGCCATTCAATCCTGTGCCAGTCAGTGATGCTTACGGCCGATAATAAGCCTGTGACAACTATCCCCAGGGTACAAATCAATACGGCTTTATGGCGGCTCCATTTGCGTTCGTCGATAAAGTAGGAAACCGCGACTTCCAGCAGGCTTACCGAGGAAGTCAGGGCTGCGACGCTGAGCAGCAGGAAAAACAGACCGGCCCAAAGCCAGCCCAAAGGAATGGAACTGAACACCGCCGGCAGAACTTTAAATACCAGGCTCGGCCCGGCATCGGGATTGAAACCCATCGCAAAAACAGTGGAAAAAATCGCCAGGCCGGCAAAAATGGCGACCAGAGTATCCAGAAATACGACTGCCAGTGAAGAAAGAAATATATTCTGTTCGCGGGAAATATAACTGCTGTAGGTAATCATTGCCCCCATGCCGAGACTGAGCGTGAAAAACGCATGCCCGAGGGCGATCAGAATTGCTTCGGCCGAAAGTTTCGTAAAATCCGGCTTCAGGAAAAATGCCACGCCGCGCCGCGCGCCCGGCAGACTTAAACCGCGAAGCATTATCACCAGCAGCAGAATGAATAATAAAGGCATGAGAATTTTCGACCAGCGCTCAATACCGTTTCTGACGCCTCCCCAGACAATCAGGGAGCTAAACAGCAGGAAAATGAGAAATAAACCTATCATTAACCCGGTATTCCCGATGAAAGCGCCGAAAATTCCGCCCGCTTCAGCAACCGAGCCGACATTTATTTCCTGGGCAAAGCTTTTGTATATGTAGCCTATTGTCCAGCCGCCGACAACACAGTAATATGATAAAATGGCGAAAGGCGTAACAATACATAATATGCCGACGGTTATCCAGCCGTAAAACATAACCAGCAGCCCGACGGCGCATAATACCGCCGACCAGCCGAACTGTTTGAAACACAGCATGGCCAGTCCTGAGAAAATTATGGAGACGCCGATCAGGTTGGCCAGATGCGAAGTGTTGGGGCTGAGCGCCTTGAAAGCGCCGACAGGATTTTTCTGGGTCGCGCGCCCCAGGGTCATTTCACACAGCATTATCGGCATTCCGACCACCACAATGCAAGCCAGATAGATCAGGACAAAAGCGCCGCCGCCGTTCTGCCCGGCGATATAAGGGAATTTCCAGATGTTGCCCAGCCCGATCGCCGAACCGGCAGCCGCAAATATAAAACCTATACTGCTGCCCCAGTGTTCTCTTTTTTCCAACATAACGTCAACTCCGTTGATGATTATATATGAATCTGCTTAAATTAGCTGTTTACAAAACTTTTTTCAAACTGAAAATGCTATTTCCGGCGCTTCAACTGGTAATGATAACACAGGATACCGTCAGCTATGCCTTTCGCCAACTGCCATTGATACCACTCCGTACCGAGGCGTTTTTCCTCAGCCGGATTTGAAAGGAAGCCGGTTTCGATCAGGACGGCCGGACAGGAAGCTTCTTTAAGCACCATGAAACGGGCGTGTTTCAGGCCGCGGTCAACTGCTTTTGTCCCGGCGACAAGCGCTCGCTGTATCCAGTAGGTCAGCGCAACGTTGTTGACGCAATTATTATTGCCGGAGTAAGTTTTCGAACCCGGCCGGCGGGAATGAGTGGAAGCGGCGCCGACCGGAGTCATACAGAAACACTCGACTCCGGATACCGCTTTAGCGGCGGCTTTATTGGCATGCAGGGAAATAAATATGTCAGCCCCGATCTGTCTGGCCAGTACCGGCCGGTCCTTAAGTTCTATGAAACGGTCGGAATTGCGGGTCAGGTATACTTTATAACCGGCGCGACTCAAAAGATATGATAATTTTTGGCTCAGTTCCAGGGTGAAATCCTTTTCCCGGATCTTCGCGCCCAGCGCTCCCGTGTCTTTGCCGCCGTGTCCGGGATCGATCATAATTGTTTTCAAGGCATGTTTATTCAGAGCCCAGTGGCGCATGATCGGGTCAACGGTTTTCAGGAAATCAATACTGCTTATACAGCGGTATGACTTATATTTTATGGAAGGATAGAGCAGATCAACCTTTATATCGTTTATGTAACAGTGTTTTTTGTCTATGGTAAAAATCAGGCGGGAATAATCGCTGAACAGCACAGTCTGGTCGCCTTTATAAGAATATTGCATGCCGTAATAACCGGCCAGATCACGCAAATATACGTAATTGCGCCAGTAAACGTTGGCGTAACGCACATTCTCTCCGGCAAAAGTCGTAAAATTCATAAATAAGATTGCAAGGAAAATAAAACTCCGGTTTCCGATTTTATTCCGCATCCTGAAATTCCTTTCTCGTCAGCGAAGTTCTTCCCTGATAAGATTCCGCCGGCGGATACATCGCTTCTATTCCGGCTCCGATATTAACATATTCGTTCAGGGAACCGTAAACAAAGCCCTTCGCCATCCGCAACGCTTTCTTCCAGGGAATATCCAGCGCGAAAGCCGCTGCCAGCGCCGCGGACAAAGTGCATCCGGTACCGTGTGTCGCGCTGCTGTCCGGAACCCGCGGAGAAATCAATTCATAGATTTTCCCCTCATGATAAACCAGATCAGCAGCCTCGCTTTCCTGCTCAAGGTGCCCGGCTTTTAGAATGACGCTGCAGTTCCAGCGTTTTCCAAATTCCGCAACCGCCGCCAGAGCGTCATCATGGTTCCTGATCTTCCGATCAAGCAGCAACTCGGCTTCCGGCACGTTCGGAGTTATCCAGTCGGCCAGCGGCATGAGCCTGTCCGCCAGCACGGAAACGGCGTCTTCTTCAAGCAGGCGCGCCCCGCTGCTCGAAACCATGACCGGGTCAAGGACAAAAGTAAGATTTTTTCCGGCAAGCGCCTCGCTGACGACTTCAATTATCCCGGCGTTGAACAGCATTCCGGTTTTTACCGAACGGACCGCTATCTTCGAAAGAACCGCCTTGATCTGTGCTTCAACCCCGGCTGCGGGTATCGCGTCGACACGGCTGACCGCCTGGGGATTCTGGGCGGTTACGGCGGTTATGGCTGAACATCCGAAAACCCCGAAAGCGGCGAAAGTCCGGAGGTCGGCCTGAATACCGGCGCCGCCGCCGCTGTCGCTTCCGGCAATCGTCAAAGCCGCGGGATAAAATTCCATAGCGTCACTTTTCATCCAATTTCCCTTGCCATTGAAAGAATTATAAATTATATTCCTTAAATTACACTGAAAAGCACAAAAAACAAACTTATCCGGACTCGGCAATGCCGTTATTATCTGAAAAAATTATTCCAACTTTAAGAGCACACTTCTTAATTTGTGCGCTGTCAACGGCTTGCGCCATATCCGTTTCGGCGCAGTCATCCGGCAATTCATTCAATACGAAGTCCGGCACCGGAATTACGTTCCGGAAATTCGACATAAGCTATTATGACACTTTGCAGTACCTGAAGTTCGCCGACCGCCTGATCTCAAGTTATCTGAACTCTTCGGCAATAAAAAAAGATTACAAATGCCGGATATTCGTACTGGATGAAAAAGTAAAGGACGACATAAATATTGTTTTCGCGTCCGGCGGCGTCAATATTTACCTGAACAGTGATTTCCGGAAAGCTGAAAATAAATTCGCGATCATTACCGGAATGATAAACGCCATGCTGCTGGCAAAGACCGGTTTCGACCCGTGCGCGGCAACTTTTTCCCTGCCGCAATGGCTGATCAGCGGAATCTACGGGAGACTGGAACTGCGTTTCTTTTCGCACAGCATCCTGCCGGTGTCCAGTTTCCCGGGCCTGAAAGCCTTCTGCCAGGCAAATAAACTGCCGGACTTCAGGACTTCGGTATTTACCGTTCTGACCCCGGAAAATGACGGAACCGCTTATGAACTGTATGAAGAATTCTGCCGGTTCCTGCTGCTCGAACTGAAACGTCTTTCCTCCCGTACGGATAATCCGATTGCGGATTTAATTTTCCTGACTGCCCGCCGGAAATATTCCGAGAGCGAAATTTTCGAGTATACCATTGTCCGCGCCATCGTAAAGGAATATGACAAAATCTGCAGGCGCAAAGACCTGAAATACAATCCGAATCTGCTTGACAGCGATACGAAACTTAACCGCTGGTTCAAAGAGACAGCGGAAAAACGCCTGATAAACTCAAATTCCCCGCTCCCGACCCGTTTTTTTGCGGAGAGGTTCTACCGTTTCCGGCAGTTTATCTATATCCATAAGGAAAAGGACAAAGCCGTCAAAGAAATCACCGTCGACATCACCAAACTCCCGGAAATCTACGACAAATACGGAATGGATGCCGGATTCGGCGAAATGCTGGATAAAAAATTAGTGGAACTTGACGCTTTGACTTATGTCAGCCAGCCTTTATGTACGCCGCATCTTGATAAATTGCGGAAAACCTTGAATCAGTTCGAATATACGCCGGACGTTATAATGAAAAAACGCCTGGTAAATGCGCTGACCGAAATCGAGGAAGCTCTCGAAAAACAACAGAAAATCGAAGATTACCTGAGGAAAACCGAATATACCACGGTCGCTCCCGGCAAACTCTACCGCAGTGAACTGCTGGAAAGCAAAAGACTGGAAAAAAATTTCTGCCCCGCTATAAACGATTACCTGGATACCGTGGAAAAATCTTTCCTCAAAGACTGAACCCGGCTTGACAATAGTCATGCGTTTGTCCCTTTCCGCCCAATAAATCGGTTAACCGACTACTTAAAAACAGGTTATCGATTTTACTCCGCTCCAGAGCGCGCTTTGCAGATCGATTTTTTTGCGTTCACGGGTAGCCAGAGCGACCGGAACGTGCGTGAAACAGTCATGCCAGTGTCCGATAACCATATCCGTACGCCCTGCCATCGCCGCATGGACGGCGTTCTGAGCCAGCATCATGCAGAACACCGCGTCGGTACCGTAGGCGGGAGTGCTGCGGATCAGATAACTCGGATCGAAATATTTTATGTTTACTTCAATATCGCGCCGTTTGAAATAATCCTTTATCCTGTCTTTCAGAAACACGCCGATATCCTGATGCAGAATATTGCCGGAAGCGTCTTTTGCCTTTTCGTGTTCCGCAAAAAACTCCTGTCCGGCGCCTTCCGCAACCATTATCACGGCATGGCCCTTGTCTTTCAGGCGGTTTTCCAGATGTCCCAGCAGAGAAGGGTTTCCGCCTTCCAGAGGGATTTTTTCCTCCGGCACTATACAGTAATTGACATGGGAATTAGCCAGCGTCGCGTAAGCTGCGATAAAACCGCTGTCCCGTCCCATGACCTTGATCAGGCCGATGCCGTTATAGGCGCCTTTGGACTCGTTGTGCGCCGCGGTAATAACCTGATTCGTAGCGTACACCGCGGTTTCAAAACCGAAGGATTTGTCAATGAAGCAGATATCGTTGTCAATGGTTTTCGGGATGCAGACCACACTGATCGACAATTTGCGGCGCCTGACCGCTTTCGCTACTTCGTGAGCGCAACGCAGAGTTCCGTCGCCGCCGATACAAAACAGGATATTGATATTCATTCTCACCAGCGTATCAACCATGCGTTCCTCATCCTGACGGCCGCGCGAAGAACCGAGTACGGTGCCGCCGCATTCGTGCAGTTCATCGACGTTTTCCGCAGTCAGGATCGCCGGTTCGAGGTTGAAATCGGGAATCAGCCCCCGGTAGCCGTAACGGATACCATAAACCACCGGCACGTTATAATGCAGTTTCAGAGTACAGGTCAACCCCTTGATGACATCGTTCAGCCCCGGACAAAGTCCGCCCGCGGTCAGAATTGCCGCTTTTGTCCAGGCCGGATCATGAAAAATCTTCCGGCGCGGGCCGGCAAGTTCGAACGAGGGTATTTCATCGGGTTTATCCGCATATTTCTTTAAATTCCTCAGATCGGAATCGCAGGCAATACGGGCGTCATCATCAACGAATTTACCTTTCATATACGGCGAAGGGATTTTATTCTTACCTAAACATTCCACTTTGAAATCATTACCATTCATACTTCGAACCCTTATTTATTAAAACAGTTTATCCTGAATTCCGCGAAAGTTCCATTGTCCAGAGACTCCCGTATTCCGCGCATCAGGTTTATAAAATAATATAAATTATGCAGCGTCAGCAAGCGCAGCCCCAGAATTTCCCCGACATTGAACAGATGCCGGATATAGGCTCTGGTGAAATTGCGGCAGCAGTAACAGCCGCATTCAGCATCGATCGGAGTAAAATCTTCAGCGCAGCGTCCCGCTTTTACCGGAATAGTCGTGCCGTCCGCAATATACGCGCTGCCGTGCCGCGCCAGCCGGGTCGGGATCACGCAGTCGAACATGTCCACGCCGCGCGCGACCGCCTCGACCAGTTGTTTCGGCGTCCCCACCCCCATTAAATAGTGCGGTTTGTCCGCGGGCAGATGCGGAATCGTCCAGTCCAGCACTTCGAACATCGTTTCCTCCGGTTCGCCGACGCTCAAGCCGCCGACGGCATAACCTTCAAAACCGATATCGGTCAGGCCTTTGGCAGATTCCTCCCGCAGATCCTTATATACTGATCCCTGCACTATCCCGAACAACTGCCGTCCGTCCGGAAGTTTCTGGTCGCGGGAAACGGCTTCCCAGCGGGCCGTCCGGCGCATGGACTGCAAAGCGGTTTTGTAATCCGCCGGGTAAGGGGTGCATTCGTCAAAAGCCATTACAATATCCGAGCCCAGAGTACGCTGGATGGCCATGGATTCCTCCGGCCCCAGGAAAAAACGGCTGCCGTCAATGTGCGAAGCGAAATGTACGCCTTTTTCAGTGATCTTGCGCAGGGACGACAGACTGAATACCTGAAAGCCGCCGCTGTCGGTCAGGATCGGACGTTCCCAGCCCATGAATCTATGCAGGCCGCCGGCTCTGCCGATGATCTCCATGCCCGGTTTCAGAAACAGATGATAAGTATTGCCGAGAATGATTTCGGCATTGAGATCAAGCAGTTCCGCGGGAGACATCGCCTTGACTGACGCCCGCGTTCCAACCGGCATGAACACCGGGGTATTGATCTCGCCGTGCGGCGTAGTCAGAACCCCGCGCCGCGCCCCGGTGGAAGGACATTTTTTCAGAATTTTAAAACTCATTAGTTACCTTATGCCCCTGGGGACAGGGGCTGCATTTTTCACTGCATGCATGTGCTGGCATACCTTTTATGCCACAAACATTGCCTCGAAAAGCCGGGGTACGGCCCCGCCTTTTCCGAGCGCTTCCGCGATCCGGCCGCCGAATTCAAACGCCGCGCCCGGACCTTTACCGGTAACAATACGGCCGTCGCGTTCGGTCAAACGCCCGGTCGGCCTGTTTCCGTTGAGATATTGTTCAAAACCGGGATACGCGGTAATCCTTTTGCCGTCAGTCAGGCCGAAACGCGCCAAAGCGATCGGCGCCGCGCAAATTGCCGCCGCAACCCCGCCGTTATCGTAAACCGCACGGGTAAATTCCATCAGTTCATCACTGTTCCGCAGGTTCATCGAACCCGGCATGCCTCCGGGAAGCACCACCGCGGCGGCATCCGCCGCATCCAGTTCCGCCAGTTCCGCATCGGCAATGATTTTCATATTGTGGGCTCCGACAACTTCAAGCGTTTCCAGTCCCGCCAAAACCAGTTCGAAACCCAAACGCCGCAGGACGTCGGCAGTCGCGACCGCCTCAGCTTCTTCGAAACCAGGCGTCAGAACCATAACTATTTTTTTACTCATGTCCGCATCTCCAATTAATTAACAAACCTGAAAAAGTAACTTACACCGTCAAAAACTTTTAGCAAAAAAAATTTTCTCTAATTACAAATTGTGCTATATTCGTAATTTTTCCAAGGCGTTCGATGTTCAAAACTAAAAAAAGCGGCGGGTTGGAAATGATTTCCGGCCCGCCGCCTGTTTTTATGGCTTCTTTTACGCGTCGCAGACGTCGCCGCGCGGAGTATAAGTGGTATGCAGCAGCTTATGCGCGATATGGCTGCCGGGTTTCCCGAGAAATTCCGCATAGAGTTTTTTGATATGCGGGTTTTCATGGGATTTGCGGATCGGCATGCCTTCATCGGCCTTATAGAGAGCGGCCGCGCGTTTAGCCAGTATTGAACTGTTTTCGCGGGCGTAAGGCTGGCCGCCGCCGTTCAGGCAGCCGCCGGGGCAGGCCATGATCTCAATGGCATGGTACTGCGCTTCGCCGCGGCGGATCTTTTCAAGTATTTTGCGGGCGTTGCCCAAACCTGAACATACCGCCACCTTGACATCGATCCCGGCAACGGGAACCGTCGCTTCCTTGATGCCTTCAAGTCCGCGGACGGCGGTAAAATTGATTTCCTTGAGTTCTTCGCTGGTAAGCCACTCGGCGGCGGTACGCAGCGCCGCTTCGAGCACGCCCCCGGAAGCCCCGAAAATAACGCCGGCCCCGGTAGATTCGCCGAGCGGGTTGTCATATTCCCTGGACTCCAGTTTGCCTAACTGAATGCCCGCTTCCTTGAACATATTGGCGAGTTCACGGGTGGAAATGACCATATCGACGTCCCGGATGCCGTTCGGCGCGAATTCCTTGCGGGACGCTTCGTATTTTTTGGACAGACAGGGCATAACGGAAACCACGATGATGTCTTCGGGTTTCAATCCCAATTTTTCAGCGTAATAGCTCTTGGCGATGGCTCCGAACATCTGCTGCGGGCTTTTCGCGGTTGACGGCATGTACAGCAAATCCGGGAACTGGTGTTCCATGAATTTGACCCAGCCGGGGCAGCAGGAAGTCAGGATCGGAAGATTTTCATTTTTCTTCAGGCGTTCGATCAGTTCGGTGGTTTCCTCCATGATCGTCAGGTCGGCGGCAAAGTCGGTATCAAAAACTTTATCGAAACCGAGCAGCTTCAGACCGGCGACCATCTGGCCGGTGGCAATAGTTCCCGGCGCCATCCCGAAAGCCTCTCCGATCGCAACCCGCACCGCCGGAGCGGTCTGGACGACGACATGTTTATCTTTGCTGTTCAAAGCGCGCCAGACATGGTAACGGTGGTTCTCTTCGGTAAGGGCGCCGACCGGACAAGCCAGCACGCACTGTCCGCAGTAAACGCATTTACTGTCCTTCAGCGGCATCAGCTCAGCCGTGCCGACCACCGCCTCAAA
Organism: Victivallaceae bacterium; assembly: GCA_028717165.1. GTDB lineage: Bacteria > Verrucomicrobiota > Lentisphaeria > Victivallales > Victivallaceae > JAHOYW01. Next base: position 19,493 of record JAQUOK010000004.1, read on the forward strand.
ACCGCGCCCGACCCCGGACAGCACGCCCACCGTCTGAATATCGTTGCACGCTGATTCACAGCGGCGGCACATAATGCATTTGTCAAGGTCGCGGACAATGGCGTCGCAGGACAGATCAAGTTTGTACTCGGACATTTTGCCTTCGTAGAGGACATGATGCAGAGCCATTTCGCCCGCGAGACGCTGCAGTTCGCAGTCGCCGTTCTTTTCGCAGGTCAGGCAGTCCTTGGGATGGTCCGACAGGATCAGGTCAAGGCTCGTGCGGCGCGCGTTAATGGCGCGAAGCGTGTTGGTTTTTACCACCATGCCTTCGGCTACCGGCGTACAGCACGCCGGCGCCAGGTTGCGGCGGCCTTCGACTTCCACAACGCAGATACGGCAGGAACCGATACGATGTTCAAACGAAAAACAGTCGAGTTCAAAATGACATAAAGTAGGAATTTTTATCCCTATCTTCTGGGCGGCAGTAAGAATAGTCGCATTCTTGGCGACTTTTACCGGAATATTGTTAATCGTGATATTTACCATAATCAGAAATTCTCCCGCGGGTATTAGAGTTTATCGATAGCATGGAATTTACAGGCCTGATAACAAACACCGCACTTGATACACTTGTCCTGATCGATGTGATGTTTTTCCTTGCGTTCCCCGGAAATACAGGAAACCGGACAGTTTCTGGCGCACAGCGTACAGCCCACGCAGTTATCATTAATTTTAAAGGTTATCAGTTTAGTGCAAACCCCGGCCGGGCAGTGCTTGTCGGTGATATGCGCGAGATATTCGTCCTCGAAGTTAGCCAAGGTCGAGAGCACCGGATTCGGAGAAGTCTGGCCAAGCCCGCACAAGGCCGTATCCTTGATCGCATACGACAGGTTCTTCAGCTTGGTGATGATGTCCATAGTCGCCTTGCCCTCGCAGATGCGCTCGAGCATTTCATGCAGCCGGGTATTCCCGATCCGGCAGGGGGTGCATTTGCCGCAGGATTCATCCAAAGTGAAGTCAAGGAAGTATTTCGCCACATTGACCATGCAGTCGTCTTCGTCCATGACGATCATCCCGCCGGAACCCATCATCGAACCGATGGCGGCAAGACTTTCGTAATCGATCCCGGTGTCCAGACGGTCATATTTCAGGCAGCCGCCGGATGGTCCGCCGGTCTGCACGGCTTTGAACTCTTTGCCGTCCCTGATACCGCCGCCGAGCCCGAAAATAATATCGCGCAGTTTAGTACCCATCGGAACTTCGACCAGCCCGACGTTTTCAACTTTTCCGGCAAGCGCGAAAACTTTTGTGCCGGGGGATTTCTCAGTGCCGATAGTGCGGAACCATTTGGCGCCGCTGCGGATGATCGCGGGAATATTCGCGTAAGTCTCAACGTTGTTGACGACCGTCGGTTTTCCCCATAAGCCGGAAACCGCCGGGAAGGGGGGTTTGAAAGTAGGCTCCCCGCGTTTGCCTTCGATGGAATGGATCAGGGCGGTTTCTTCACCGCAGACGAAAGCCCCGGCGCCGTATTTCAGCTGGATTTTAAAATTGAAGCCGCTGCCGAAAATATTATCGCCGAGCAGGCCGTTTTCCTCTGCCTGTTTGATGGCGATTTTCAGGCGTTTGACCGCCAGGGGGTATTCCGCACGGATATAAATAATCCCGGTATCGGCGCCGATCGCGTAACCGCCGATCGCCATGGCTTCTAGCACCGCATGCGGGTCGCCTTCCAGCACCGCACGGTCCATGAAAGCACCCGGGTCGCCTTCATCGGCATTGCAGATCATATATTTCCGGCCGGCCGGCTGCTGCGCCGCGAAATTCCATTTCATTCCGGTCGGGAAACCGCCGCCGCCCCGGCCGCGCAGTCCGGATTCGGTGATTTCCTTTATGACGTCTTCGGAAGTCATTTCGGTCAGGGCTTTGGCAAGCGCCTGATAGCCTTCGTTTTTCAGGTAGTCTTCGAGTTTTTCCGGATCGATGCGGCCGCTGTTGCGCAAAACGATACGCGCCTGGATCTTATTTCGGGTATTCTTTTCGGTTTCAGGATAATACCAGGTTTTCTCTACGGTATTCATGTCCGGGGCGAGATCCTCGATATGGCTGACGATCAGGCCGACATCATGTACTTTCACGCCGCCGTAGATTACGCTGCCGGATCCGGCATTACAGATCTCGACGCTCGGCTCGGCGTAACATTGTCCGATACAGCCCGCTTCAATTATCTCAACTTTATCCTCAAGCTGTCTTTCCGCAAGAACCCGCTTCAATTCTTCGAGCACCGGCACCGCCCCGGCGGCAATCCCGCAGGTTCCCATGGAAATAAGTATCCTGGTCGCGGCCGTGCCTTCCTTTTTCAAAGCTTCAACGCGCTGTTTCAAGGTTTCAACACTGTCAATCATTATATCATGTCCCCCAGTTGCTATTTGCATTCGCTGATGATTTCAGCGACTATCTTGGTTGTCACTTTTCCGTAAACCTTTTCATTGACCATAACCACCGGAGCCAGACTGCAGGCTCCCACGCAACGCAAAGTGCCCAATGAAAATTTCTCGTCAGGAGTCGTCTCACCCATCTCAATAACCAGAAGCCGTTTGAATTCATCCAATATCGCCTCGGCTCCTCTCACGAAACAGGCTGTCCCGGTACAGACGCTGATTTTATATTTGCCCACCGGTTTGTCGGTAAAATAGGAATAAAAACTTATTACCCCGTAGACTTCCGACAGATGAAGCCGCAGTTTATCCGCGACAAACTGCTGCACGGAACGCGGCAGATAACCGAAAAGATTCTGCGCCTCATGCAGACATTCTATGAGAAAACCCCGGTTCCGGTCCCGGTCCAGGCCAATATCCAGAGCGTCAATGAAGGCATTCAGCTTTTCCGTCTTATCCGGAAAATCCAGTATTAAATTAGGTTTTTTACCTTTGCAGTCACAACATGACATAAATACAGCTCCCTTTGTTTGTATATTTTTATATTAATAAAAAAATATTAATACATGCCTTTACAACCGGCAAATACTTTTATTTTTATATATATTCCCATGTAAAAGATAAGAGTATAACGCCAAAAAATAAAAATTCCAGCCAAAAAAAAGAAAAAAATGTTTTTTTATTAATATTTTTATATCTATTGAGTTGAAATTTTATTTCCTGCACCAAAATATATCTGATTATTTTATTTCTTGAACTTTACTAAACGCCTATATTACTGTATATTCCGGCTATGAAAAAGACAGTTGCACATCTTCCCGGCAATAAGCGGAACGAATTGAAACATATCGTTTCAACCGTTCGCGGCATGTGCGGCGACGTGGAAATGATAATTCTTTTCGGCTCCTATGCCAGAGGCAACTATAAAGAGGAAGCCGACCTCAAGCCGGACAGAAGATCCGGGCATAAGTCCGACTATGATATTCTCGTCGTTACCGGGCAAAAAGCAACTGCCGTAGATACCGGGCTCTGGCGGAAGATCTCCCAAAAATGTGACAGCGCCGGATTAAGCGCCGACGTGCGGATCATAACTCACGATATCCGGGAACTGAATATCAAACTTGCCGAAGGCCAGTATTTCTATTCGGATATCAGGAAAGAAGGCTGCCTGCTTTACGATTCGGAAAATTTCAAACTCGCTCGAAAACGCAAACTGAAACCGGAAGAACAAAAACGGATTGCCCGGGATTATTTTGAACAATGTTTTGAAAGCGCAAATAATTTTTTCACCACCTACAAATTATGTCTGCAAAAAGAAATATTTAAAATTGCCGCTTTTAATCTTCATCAGACCACAGAACATTCTTATAAAACTATTTTGCTGGTTTTCACCAATTACAATCCCCGTGAACATCTTCTCGGACCGCTGGGTAGGATGGCCTCAAAACACGATGCCGCGTTAAAAAATATTTTCCCGCTGGAAACGCGGGAAGAACAAAGATTATTCGACTTACTGGAATATGCCTACATTGGAGCCCGCTATGACCCGGCTTTCAGAATATGCAAAGAAGAACTGGAATATCTGGCCGAACGGGTAAAACCCTTATTGAATCTGACGGCAAAGATCTGCAAGGCAAAAATCGAGAGTTTTACAAAATAAATTTTTACTATTCCGGTTTTTGAAGAGGAATTGGGGGTTGGGGGAAAGAGCCCGCCCAATTAGACGGCCCGAAAGTCATTGTTTGAGAAAATGGGACTTTTGAGGTTAAATTCAAAAGTCTCAACCGTCCCGGGAGTCCCAATCGCTGTCAAGCAAGACTTTTGTCAGCCTCGTTCAATTACGTCACATCAACATTTTTTTTGAAAAAGTGGAAAAAAAATTGAAAATCCGCTTTTCTCCATTATCGTAATCAACAAGGTAAAATAAATAAAGATAACCGGACGGGTAAATTATGTTTAAGAAACTGATACAATTCTTTTCCAGCGATATCGGTATTGACCTTGGAACCGCCAACAGTCTGGTCTTTATCCGGGACAAGGGTATTTGTTTATGCGAGCCGTCCGTTGTCGCCATTAATGAAAATACCAAGGAAATCCTCGAAATCGGCAATGAAGCCAAACGCATGCTGGGACGCACACCCGGCAATATCCGCGCCGTCCGCCCCATGAAAGACGGGGTTATCGCCGATTTTGACATCAATGAGGAAATGTTGCGCTACTTTATCAAGAAAGCGGTGTCCCTGATGCCCCGCCGGCAGCGCTTATGGCCGCCGCGGGTGCTGATCGCCGTCCCGTCCGGTATAACCGAAGTGGAAAACCGCGCGGTCAAAGACAACGCCAAACGCGCCGGGGCCGGTGAAGTGTTCCTTATCGAAGAACCCATGGCGGCCGCGATCGGCGTCGGCCTGCCGATCGGTGAACCTGAAGGCAGCATGATCGTCGATATCGGCGGCGGCACTACCGAAGTCGCGGTTATTTCATTATATGGTATTGTCGGCGCCCGCAGTGTAAGGGTTGGCGGCGATGAACTGGATGCGGCTATCTGCCAGCACATGAAACGGGTTTACAATCTGATGGTCGGGGAGAGAACTTCCGAACGCATAAAAATAGAAATAGGCAGCGCTTATCCCGTACATGAAGACGAAACTATGGAAGTGAAAGGCCGCGACCTGGTTTCCGGATTGCCTAAAACCGTCAAAATAACCGCCAGCGAAATAAGGATTGCCCTGCAGGAGCCTATCGCCAGCATCGTCGAAGCCGTACGCGGCACCCTGGAACGCTGTCCGCCTGAACTGGCGGCCGACCTGATCGACCGCGGCATTATGCTTGCCGGCGGCGGAGCCCTGCTCAAAGGCCTCGACCGCCTTATCGTCGAAGAAACCGGACTGCCGGTATTCGTGGCGGAAGACCCGCTTAAAGCGGTGGCCTTGGGGACCGGCGTAATGCTTCAAGATCTCGACAGCATGATCCACGCCATGGCGTAATTTTATTACAGAAAAAAGATTACGAAACCGATCAGAATAAATTATGTCTTTTCGGGTTTAACGCGTTTTTCTTTCAACGAGTTTGTCTGAAACGTGTTTATGTAAAATGCTTGACATGAGAGTTTGATACGGCAATCCCTCTTCCGTTGCCAGGGGATTGAATATCTTCAAGGTCTTTTGAGCTGATTTTCAAAATTACCCGCTGACTTCAACAACAAAAAAACTTTCCGCTTTTCATGCTTGATGCTTTATCCGCCCAGTATATATTAGGTTTTTGACAAAAACAAGCGGAACACAAAAATGATCGCGATAATTGATTACAACATGGGCAATCTGCTCAGCGTTTCCAAAGCGCTCGAAGCGGTCGGCGGCAATATCCGTCTGGTCGAAAAAGCCGGTGAACTGGAAAAATTCGATTCGATAATCCTCCCCGGCGTCGGGCATTTCGGCGACGGCATGGAAAACCTGCGCTCCCGCGGCTTCGAAAAACCGGTACTTGAGGCCGCTGAAGCCGGAAAGCCTCTGCTTGGCATATGCCTCGGCATGCAGATGATGCTCGACAGCAGTGAGGAAGCCCCCGGCATAAAAGGCCTGGGTCTGTTCAAAGGCAAAGTCCTGCGTTTTCCGCAAACCGGGGAAAAAGTCCCGCACATGGGCTGGAACAGCATAAAAATCCGCAATGCCAATCCGCTTATGGAGGGAGTACCGGACGGCAGTTATTTTTATTTCGTACACTCCTATTACGCGGCGCCGGATGAACCTGAAGCCACTGTTGCCGGTTGCGAATATATTAATGAATTTACCGCCATAATCGGACGAAAAAATGTCTGCGGCACTCAGTTCCACCCGGAAAAAAGCCAGAAGTACGGCTTGAAAATCCTTGAGAACTTTGTCGGAAACTCTCAGGGCCGGTCATGATTGCGCGACGGCCTCCCAAAGGGAAAAAAGCCTTGCTTGCTGAAGTAAACCGGATCCTGTTCGCAAAATATGGAACCTGTCTCTGTCCTCTCCGGCATGACAATCCGTTCCAACTGCTGGTTGCGGTGGAGCTTTCGGCACAATGTACGGATGTCCGGGTAAATCAGATTACCCGGGAGTTATTCAAAAAATATCCTGACGCCGAAAGTTTCGCCGGGGCTCCGGTTGCAGATATCGAGAACCTTATCCGCGCCGGCGGTTTGTTCCGCAGCAAGGCCAGGAACATTATCAGCGCGGCAAAGAGTGTCGTGGAAAATTTCGACGGCAAAGTCCCGGCAACCATGAAAGAATTAACTACCCTTCCAGGCATCGGCAGGAAAAGCGCCAACGTCCTGCTCGGCAACGCTTTCAATATTCCGGGATTCCCGGTGGACACCCACGTGAAACGGGTTCTCAAAAGAATCGGCGTAACAAATTCCGGCGCCCCTGAAAAAATTGAGGCCGAAGTAAACGCGCTTATTGGAAAAAAATACTGGACTAATCTCTCGCACATGCTTATATTACATGGCAGAAAAACCTGTTCGGCCCGCAAGCCGGACTGTCCGAACTGCATAATTAAAAATTTGTGCGAATATTATAATAAGGGTTGAGTTTTAAGATTTAAGGGAACCTCTAAAAATTGCATTTTAAGGTAGCTCAAGCGAGACGCTTAGGCTACATTGGAATACATTCCTCGACAAATAAAAAAATGATTCTGTTAGTTTAAGTTTTAGATATTGAGATGGGAAAATGCAGAGTTTTAAGAAGAAATTCAGAAGTATAAAAAAATTGCCGACCTGGATATTTTTTATCCTGGCTGTTTTTCTTAAATGTATGGCGCGCTGCTTGTTCAGGATCAAAATCGAAGATCCTAATAATTATATTCCGGCAGATGAAAATTTCGTCGTTGTCATCTGGCATAACCGCCTGCTGTTCATGCCCGCGATATTCCCCAAAAAAGCGAGAGTCAGGACAAAAGCCGTTATCAGCGCCTCCCGCGACGGCCAGTATATAGCCGATATCGTTCACCAGTTCGGGCTGCAAACCGTCCGCGGCTCTTCATCCCGCGAGGGCGCCAAAGCCCAGCGCGGCGCGCTTAAAGCGATCGAGGAAAACTGGCACGTCGTTTTCACCCCGGACGGCCCCCGCGGCCCGAAATACCACATGCACCCCGGGCCGATTCACCTGGCGTCAAATACCAACCGGCGGATTACCCCGGTAATGATAAACGCTTCCCGTTACTGGCAACTGAAAAGCTGGGACGGTTTCCAGATCCCCAAACCTTTTTCAAAACTGACTCTGGTTATCGGGGACGCCATCAGCATTCCGCAGGGGATTTCAGGAAAGGCGGAACTGGAAAAATGGCGCAAAATAACCGAAGAAAAACTATTGGCAATAACCAAAGACTAACCTTATATTATTGAAAATTGAAAATTGAAAATTGAAAATTGAATGAGTAATATTGATAACTGATAACTGAAATATGAAGATAATTCCGGGTAAACTTGACGGCATATTGATAATCGAACCGAAAGTCTATGGAGACAACCGCGGTTTTTTCTATGAAAGCTACAACTTCCGAAAACTGAGTGAATACGGAGTAGAACTCGATTTCGTACAGGACAACCATTCCCGCTCCGTCAAAAACACTTTGCGCGGTCTGCATTACCAGATAAACCCCGGGCAGGACAAACTCGTCCGCGCCAGCATAGGAGAAGTATGGGATGTGGTCGTGGACATACGCAAAAATTCACCGACGTTCGGCCAATGCGAAAGCTTCCTGCTTTCCGCCGAAAACAAGAAACAGATTTTTGTTCCGAAGGGTTTTGCACACGGTTTCTGCGTTCTGAGCGACTGGGCGGAATTCCAGTACAAATGCAGCGAATACTGGTCTCCGCCGGATGAACGCGCCATTTTGTGGAACGATCCCGACCTTAAAGTCCCGTGGCCGGTGAAAACACCAATATTATCCGCCAAAGATACGCACAGCCCATTGTTTAAAGATATCGAATTATACTTTGAATATGAAAAACAACCGTAAAAAACTTGCCGTCATCGGCAACGGCATGCTCGGCTATGACGTCACCCGCGCCGCCGAAAATTCCGGCTGGCAGGTAAGCGTCCATGATCTGCCTGAATTTGACCTGACCGACGAAAAACGGTTTGAACAGGCGCTCGGCGGCGCCGACTGCATTGTAAACTGTGCCGCCTACACCAACGTGGACAAAGCCGAAAGCGAAGAACCCCTCTGTATGGCGGTAAACGCCGAGGCTCCCGGAAAACTCGGGAATTTCGCGGCGGCAGGCGGTAAATACCTCATCCATATCAGTACGGATTTCGTATTCGGCGATCTGACGGACGCTCCCCAGAAGGAAAGCGACCCTACGAATCCCCTGAGCGTTTACGGCAAATCGAAACTGCTCGGTGAAGAAAAGCTGCGGGTGTCCGGTTGCAGATGCGGAATAATAAGGGTCCAATGGAGTTACGGCATAAACGGCAATAACTTCATTACCAAGATCCTTGAACTGGCGAAAAACCTGCCGAAACTCAAAGTCGTTGACGACCAGACCGGAGCTCCGACCTGCAACCGGGACATGGCCCGTGCCGTTATGGATTTCCTGGACAATAGAATAGAGGGACTTTATCATTTCGCTGCGTCCGGCTACACTACCCGTTTCGAGACTGCCGGGGAGATCATCCGGCATTTCAAACTGAATACCGAACTTACGCCCTGTAAAAGCGGGGAATTCCCGGCTCCGGCCGTCAGGCCGCATAACTCACAATTCGATT